>CALKCV010000318.1 GCA_938083405.1 uncultured Microcoleaceae cyanobacterium
TATCCGCTTTCGTCTCCTCCACCGCCGCCAATAAAAAACGCTTCAACGTCGGTTCCACGCATTCTAACTTGCTGGCCCGCAACTGCAAATCTTGCCGCAACTTCGCCTCCCCGTCGCGAACCCCGAAAGCGGCCATTAACAACTCCTGACAGCGGTTCAAAAGGCGATCGTAGGCCGTCTGAATTTCGTGGAGCGATCGCACCAATTTCTCCTTATACATCGCGGCCGTACTCCCGTCGTCGGCTTCTTGGCTCCCGTCTATCGCCCCAAACCCGCACGCCTCGGGCAAACTAGCAAATAATAACTCGTCCGGTTCCCGCGCCTTTTGCAAAACTCCCAACACCGCCCCCGCTTCCTGGCTCAAACTTTTGCTTTTCTTCGTATAAGCGGGCAATTTTTTAACTAACTTAAATAAAGGTTTCACCGCAGTTAATAAAGTCGAATTTCTCACCTTCCCTTCCGAGTCTTCCCGGCGCTTGCCTAAAATAGCTTCTAATTCGGTAAAAACTTGCGATCGCATCCCCAAAACTTCAAAATGCTTGGCCGCAAACCTGCTCGGTTCCTTCACTAACAATTCAAAATGTTCCGCACCCAAAACAGGAATAAAACTCCCATCCTTATAAACTCCCACCTCGTCGCGACGGTACAATAAAACCGCCGCCAACAACACCGGAATTACTCCCCCTTTCACTCCGTAAGGCGGTAATTGCAATTGCAAATAAAGCAAATCAAAAGATTTTAATTCCGCAGTTGCCTCCAAACAAAATTCCTCCATCGCCTCCCAAACTTTCCTAACTCCAGAATTAATTGGCGGCGGCAAAAATTCCCATTTGCCCTCAACTTTTCGATGAATTTCCGTCAGCTTAAAAACAGAATAATACATACTCACCGCCGGTCCGTATCCCCGCAGACCCAATTTCTCTTTATCCGCCGATGTTAACATCGCTTCTATTAATTCCTTCCTCGCTCTGGAACCTTGGTTTGTCAAAACCCGACGGTTAATTAATTCGTTCCAGATAATCAAACCTTTATCGTAAACGCGATCGCACAATTGAGAAAGCCCCTCGTTAAACTCTTTCACCCGCTCGATCTTCTTTTTTTCCCCCCCAATAAAACACAAATTATCCTCCACAGAAACATCAAAACATTGATGCAAACTTTCATCCAACAAACGGCGGGCGAGATTAAATCGATAGGCTACTTCTTTGCGCGCCACTCCGTCGCTTTGTAGCTGGGGCGCGCTAGTTTGAATTTGCTGCAAGGCCACAAATTCTAATACCCTCATTTTCAACACATCTAATTTACTCCCGACCAACAAAACCAAAGGTTTAAAATCCGCCGTTTTGTCCGGCACTTTCCTTGGAGCTTTCTCTTCCAACCAATAACAAATCAAACCGTCGGCTTCGTTATCTTCGCAACCCAAATTAGTTAAACTGCTAGAACCATCTAAATATCGGCGCTCGAAATATCTCAGAGTACCAGTTTGATAGCTGTGGCACCGAACTACTAGCGGTTTTCGGGGATACATCTGGGCTAATAAATTAGTAATTGGTTCTCTTTGTTCCTCGATGCGTCGGGCGACTTCGGCATCGACGTTAAATTCCGAACCTTCCCAAAGTCGCAGCTCGTCTAATACTTTAAAATGAGTAATAACTCGACGTTTTAATAATTTACTTATTACCTTTTCCCAGCGGTTTAACTCTTCTTTTTCCGAAGGCAAATCGCACATTGCCAGCTTGACTAAATCCCGAGTCGCCCTCAATTCTCCAGTGGTAGTGACTAAATTTAAAATGCCAATAGTTTTTAAAAGTTTAATGCAGTCGAGGTCGAGATGTTTGGCATCATCGATTAAGGTCTGAATTTCCAACCATCTCTGAAGGCGATCGCTCCTGCCAAAACCGAGGGAGTTTGCTTCCATGAAATAATCGTAAATTCTATCTAATTTCAAAGTAACTCCGGCGGTTTTATCCGCCGATTTAAAAGTAGTTTCTTCTAAAAAGTTTTTAAAGGAAAAAGGTTCGGAACTGGTGAGAAAAGTAAAGAGCGATCGCCTATCTTGACCGTAACGAGTACACAAACTAGGCAATACCAAAGCAGCGATGGGATGCAAGGGATAAACGGAGGCGATCGCCGTGGCGCTCAACTCCTCGCTGGCGACGAGATTAGTTAATTTTTCCAACCACAAACCAGCTAGATCGTTAATTTCAGCTTGCAATTTTTTCGCCCTAGAATTATCGATCGCTTCTGCAATTAATTTCATCATTTCCACCGTAGAATCAATAAAAGGAATATCTTCAAATCGACCTTGAATTTTCGCCCATTCGTTCCGTTGTACGGCCGCCAATCTTTGACCGTATTCGGAAAAAGACTGATGCAACATACCCAGTAAATAAATAGGATAATTGCTACTAACGGGCAATTCGGCCAATTGTTGCAATAAATATAAATCTTCCGTGCCTTGGTTGTAGGCAGCAAATTCGAGGTTTTTTCCCAACTCGTCAATAATAATAAAAATACCCGTCTGGGCCGTGCGAGAAACGAGGCGAACTAAATAAGGAATTTCCGTACTTTTAAGAATTTTCCCCCCGGCAATTTCAATTTCTAACTTTGCCAAACCCGAAGCGATCGCCGGTTTTTCTGCATTATCCTCCCAGAAGACTTCCGCCCCCCTCGCCAAAGCGCGAACGATAGTATTAGCGATGGGTTCTCTTTTGGCCGTAGCGACTGCCCGAAACCAACCGCTTTGGGGTATATGCTTTTGCAAGAGATAATATTCCGAACTGCCCTTGCCCAAAGCAGTCTCGACAATTTTCAAGCTTTGTTCGCGCAGGGGATGACTGGTGGGGCCGCAGAGACAGCAGAGAAATTGAGCGAAGGCAGATTTGCCGGTACCGTAAACGCTGGTTAAAGTCCAAGCGCGGTTAGATTTTCCTTCCGTAAAACCGATTAAAATTCTGTTGAGGGCATCGAGCGATCGGGCGGTTAAAATATAACCGTTTAATGCTTCAAATTTATCTAAATCTCTCTCCAAATTGAGCGATCGGTAGTAGCGACGGTTGAGGCCGAAATATTCCGATAGCGGTTCGTTCATAGCAATTAATAATTAATAATTAACAATTAACAATTAATAATTCATTTACTGAGATTTAAGAAACCGGGTTTTTTTGAAAAACCCGGTTTCTGGCGGGTGAGTTAGCCTTGAAAAACCGGTATCTAAGAAACCCGGTTTCTGGCTCAATTGTTAACAGTTATAACATATTCTTTTATTAAAGGTTGCACTGCAAAGAGGGATAATTTTTCGTCGGCGACTTTTTCGATAAAATTTCGTTTCTTTAAGGACTGGATCGCTTTGAAAAAATCGATGTCGGATAGGGTTAATTCGGCCGGTTTGGAGGAGATGTCGGCGCAGTTTTGGTTTGCCAACCAGTGGATGAGGGTTTTCTCCGGTGCCGATAACCGTTGATAATATGCTTGCAGTCTGGGTTCTAAGTCTCCCAGAAAGAGACTGGGATAGGATAAGAAGCGATCGACGCTGCCGTTAAAGAAGTCTCCGATAGTGGGGGCGATGATGTTTAACCAGGAGGGGTTGCCGCCGTATAGTTGGACGAGTTCGGGCCATTTATCTTCGTCCGTTAAGCCTTTGTCGGCGAGGATGTCGGCGGCGGAGTCTCCGATGCCGCCTAGTTGCAGGCTGCGACAGGGGCGGTTTTCTGCTTCTAAGTTGGCAATTTCTGTGGGTTGTTCTCCACTGAGGAGGAGGAGGCAACTTTTGTGAGGCGTTGGCGATGCCTTGCGGACGCAACATCGCGCTATTTGTTGCCAGAGTTTGCGGTAGTTTTGGCAGTCTGGGGGGTAGGTGCCGGCTAATTCTCCTGGGCTAAAGAGTTCTTGGAGGTCGTCGAGAACGATGAGGGCGGGATGGGAACGGAGATAGTTTGTGAGGGACGACGGTTCGGTTTGTCTGTTTTGGGAGAAAAACTGAATTAAGTTTGTTTGTAGGGTTTTGGGGGTTAGGGTATCGCTACAGTTGCGCCAGAGGATGTAATGGAAGTTATCTTTTATTTGTTCTACGAGTTCTCTGGCGAGGGCGGTTTTACCGATACCGGGTAAGCCGAAGATGGTGACGATGCGGATGTTGTCTTGGAGTATCCACTGTTTGAGGGTTATTAGTTCTGGGGTGCGGTTGTGGAGGGGTTCCCATTCCGGGGCTTCGGTTAGGTCGTGACGTTTTTGCGGTTTGTTGGTTTGGTCTGTTGTTGCTTTGGGGTGGGGGCAATGTTCTTTGCAGAAGTTAATGTGACTACCAATTTGTACGCCGTCGTTGGAAGTAAAATTTAAAATATTGGAAAGTTCTACTCGTTCTAATATTGCTCGAAAGTTAGATTTTTTAATATCT
>CALKCV010000319.1 GCA_938083405.1 uncultured Microcoleaceae cyanobacterium
CAAAATAGATTGAGGGGCCCCCAGAGCTTTAGCGAGTCCCAAGAGGAACTCGACGAGCAAACAAACGCCAGGGCCCTTCTGGGATTAGCTTTTTAATTCCACCAATCCAAAATCATACCCTGAAATCGACCCGAAAAGTCCGAGCTAGTTGAAAATTTTTCCTTTGAGCTAATGTCTGGGGCAAAGACAAGCTACAATTAAAATAAAGATGTTTTTTGTCCGCCCCAGAGCGCTGTCTGTCCGGGGACAATTAAGGCGATCGCCGTTCGCTATAACCCCGGAAAAATATATTTTGACGGAACTTAAGGCTAATTTTAACCATCCATTTAAGCAAACTTTGTCAACCGAAAAAAGATGAAACCTCAAATAATTAATCCCGCATTATTGCTAATAACGACGATTGTGGTAACTCCGAAAATAACTGAAGCTATAATGATTCCGAATAATTTACCAAGGCTAGAACTAGCTCAAGCTTTGCGCGATCGCCCAGACTTTTTTGGAGAAGGAAGGGAACAGTTTGAGGAAGAAATCCAAAGGCTAGAAAAAAAACGCCCCGATTCAATCTTAACTATCGAGACACCAGAGCTAAAATGGCAAAACTTCATCTTTAGAGAAGGGGGATTTACTATCTGGATGCCCCAGGGAACCATTACGGAGGAAACCGAGGTTGTAGAAACTGCTTTTGGCGAGTTGAAATTTAAGGTATTCGCCACCCATCCTCCCGATGCCAGATTTACGATCGCCTACTCGGAAAACCTCCCTCCAGAAGAGCTAGAAAACCCCGAAGAAATTTTAGCAAAAGTAAGCGATCGGCTAATAAAAGTAGAAGGATTTGAATTAATAAGCGATCGCTCTTTTAACTTAAAAGATTACCCCGGCAGAGAATTAATTTTACAAAGTACAGAAGAAAAAATCTCCTTCAGAATATATTTGGCAGATCGACGCCTCTATGTCTTAGGAGCGAGTCAACCTATATCCGCAGAATTATCCCGCTCGGTATTAGCTTTTTTTGATTCCTTTGAGTTAGAATAAATTAACGCGGGCTAATTTGGCAACGGATGAGTTCTCGCTGCGAAAATCAGCAATTAACCATTAGTAATTATCAATTAATTCTTATGTCAGCAACCATAGCATTTATCGCCCACGACAATCAAAAAAGCGAGCTGGCGAACCTAGTAGATCGCTATAAAAACGTATTTTCTCGCTATCATCTCATCGCGACGGAAAATACAGGCGGTCGCATCGAACAAATAACGGGCTTAAATGTAGAAAAAATGTTACCCGGCACCATAGGAGGGGACGCTCAAATAGCCGCCCGCCTGCTGGCTGGCAACGTGCTGGCAGTCTTTTTCCCGATCGATCCTATCTACGCCAGACCTGACGAGCCACGGTTACAACCAATATTGCGCCTGTGCTTTCTTTACAACATTCCCCTAGCAACGAACCTCGCCACCGCCGAAGCGATCGCTGCCAACTTAGCCCGATCTACCGTCGCCCATCTGATCTTTAACCCCGTTTCCGGTCAAGGCAACAGCGAAGAAGACCTAGAACTGATCCAATCTCTTTTGTCCTCTCAAATGGACTTGCACGTCCATCTCACTACCCCAGAAATTAGCGCCCAAAAGTTGGCAAAAGAGGCGATCGCCAAAAAACCAGACCTAATAATTGCTTCTGGGGGCGACGGCACCGTCTCCGCAGTTGCCGAAGCAGTAGTAAATACAGAGATCCCCCTCGGCATCATCCCTCGCGGCACCGCCAACGCTTTCGGTGCGGCCCTCGGAATAGGTCTGACTATTACCCCCATCAGAAGCGCTTGCGAAATAATTCTTGCCGGGAAAACTCGCTTAGTGGATGCCGCCCGTTGCGGCGATCGCCCGATGGTTTTGCTCGCCGGCATCGGTTACGAAGCAGAAACCGTGGAAAAAGCAGACCGAGAAGCCAAAAGCCGTTGGGGCGCTTTAGCCTACATCATGGCCGGCTGGCAGCAACTAGAAGAACAACAGCTTTTTGACGTCGAAATCGACATCGACGGCACTATTAAAGAATTTCAGGCCGGAGCAATTACCATCGCCAACGCCGCCCCCCCGACGTCGATCTTAGCTCAAGGCATGGGAGAGCCCAGTTTCAACGACGGTTTATTAGAAGTAATCATCCTCACTTCTAGCAACAAACGTCAAGCGATCGGCGCAATGATTAGTATGTTAGGCGCGGCTATACTCAAAAGCCCCAGCAAGCGAGAAGACCTCATGGGTTTGCGAGCCCGACGGGTGACAGTAACAACTAACCCCCCGCAAAAAGTTGTAATTGATGGGGAAATTATCGGCCCCACTCCTACCCTGGAAATCGAGTGCCTTCCTGGTGCTTTAACGGTTCTGGCCCCGCCAGTAGCAACCAACCAAAAGCAGCAAGATTCCTCAGAAGTTGCTTTCATGCCCCGACCTAAAAAGATACTAGAAAAAGCGTTCAATAGCGAGATCGAGTGAAAATAAAGTATAATAAAATTATCCACACATTAGAGGAGCAATTCCAAAATGACCGACGAAAACAGGCTAGACCGGATCGAGGCATTAATCGAGTCCAACGCCAGGGCCATTGAAGCACTATCGGATGCTTCGGCAGAAGGCAAACGCGATCGGGCCAATCTATATCGAGCGATGGCCGATTTAGCCCACTCTCAAGCTAATTTACACCAAGCCCAAGCTAACTCTCAAGCTAGTTTGCACGAGGCTCAAGCTAACTTCTACCAAGCTCAAGCTGGTTTCTACCAACGCTTAGAGGAAATGGACGAACGACAAGAACAATTCGAGCGCCAGCAAAACGAGCGACAAGAACGATTCGAGCGCCAACAAGCCGATATTGTCGAAATCCTCAAAATCCTAACTCAGCAAAACCGACAACAAAATTAACCCCTCCAGGACGGGCAGAACAGGCGATAGAATCTAATTTGCCCGTTCTTTTTCGATCGCATCCTCATCTTAACGCTACAACGAGATTTCGACAGGTCCACTAAGTTCCAAGCGAGGCTTTTCGTTTGGCCTAAAATACTGGCCATAACTGCTTGTCAATGGTTCGAGATATTCTCAAAGAAAGTCTCGTTGCAGCATGAAAATAGAGTATAATAAGATATCCGTTATTAGAGGAACAGTCGCAAAATGACCGACGAAAACAGACTAGACCGGATCGAGGCATTAATCGAGCAGATAGGACAAAAAGTCGAGTCCAACGCCAGGGCCATTGAAGCCTCTCGCCAAGAATTTTTAGAACAGCGCAAACAGTGGGAGTTGGACCGCTCTCGGCTATATCAAACCATGGCCGATTTGGCAAGTTCTCAAGCTAACTTCTACCAAGCTCAAGCTAGTTTCTACAAACGCTTAGAGGAAGCGGACGAGCGACAAGACCGATTCGATCGCCAACAGGCCGATATTGTCGAAATCCTCAAAATCCTAACGCAGCAAAACCGACAACAAAATTGACCCCTGCGGACAGGCAAATTATATTCGATCGCCGGTCCTGGGGAATGTCTGTAGATCGACTCGCAATAAATAACCCCGGCTCAAAAGAGAGGGAAGGCGAACCACACCTCCAACTCAGTTGTTAATTATTAATTGTTAATTGTTAATTGTTAATTGTGTAAATCTATCCAGTTGGCGATCGCCTCGGTAGATTTCACCAAATGCATCCCCGCCTCAGCAAAGCGCCGGAAAGCAGCATCCGCCGGTTCCGTGAAATCAATAACCTCCGGCACCACCACCGCCGACGTGCAATCTTCCAGCAAATATATTTTCCGCGTCAAACTGGGATCTCGTTCCAAACAAAACTGGAGCAAATCCTCAATAGTCCACGCCACGCAATGACTCTTCGCTTGCCCGGCAATAATTACCGCGTCAAAAGCGAGCAATTTTTCGATTAAATTCTGATTTGGGCTCGCAATTTGCCTGCCGTCGTAGCTATCCAACACTTCCGGCCGCAACACCGAATAATTCTCAGTTAAAGGGTTATCGCCTTTAATCTCGAACATCGTCTGAGAGCTTCTGGCGATGCTGTGGAAAAAGACCGCCTCCTCCAATGCAGATACCAAGGCATGACCGATACCGCCCAACATCGAATGATAGGGCCACACCGTTAGAGGATATTTGCCATCTTCAGTTAGCTTGCCGGCGTAATACAAAGCGTGTTGTTGCAGCAACTCGCGATCGCCCCCGGCAATACTATCCGCCACTGCCGGGTTAACTTTCCACCGGCCTTTTTCCACCTCCTCGAAAGCGATCGGACTTGCGGTCGGCGGATGTTCGCCGCTGTCGTTTATCCAGAAAATCGGATGGAAGATTTGCATGGCCGTGTGGGTGTCCATCGTGGGGGCGATCGCCGTAATTACATCCAGATTTTTATAGATAAACTCGCAAAGTCGAAGGTTATCCTCCACCGCCCCAGTGCCGGATCGACCGCCAACGAACAGTTCAAATTCCCGAATGCAGAACTTAAAAGTTTCAATCCCTAATAGGGATTTAGGGTAATTGCAATCACACCCCATGTCGCTACGCTCCACAGAGCAATTGAGTTTCAATCCCTAATAGGGATTTAGGGTAATTGCAATTTCACCATAAGCTAAAAAACCTTGGGTATTTGTGTTTCAATCCCTAATAGGGATTTAGGGTAATTGCAATCCAGCTTGGGTTCTTCAGGCGGGAGGTAACGAAACAGTTTCAATCCCTAATAGGGATTTAGGGTAATTGCAATCGGCGATCGCGAATCAGCTCTTAAAGCCGCTGCAATTTTGTTTCAATCCCTAATAGGGATTTAGG
>CALKCV010000320.1 GCA_938083405.1 uncultured Microcoleaceae cyanobacterium
AGTATGAGGATGAGTATGAGGATGAGTATGATAGCGATTAAGGGGCGATCGGTGTCAAAATCCAAATAGAAACCATCCTAAAAAAACATAATGCCAGAAGTCAAACAATCGATCGCTCAACACTATCACGAGCGGACAAAATACGACCCAGAAACCATCGCGGAAAAAAATAAGCAATTGGACTGGTCCCAACAGCCGGAACCGTTCAAAGAATACAAAATAGGGACATCCTTTAACCTCAAACCCTATCTCAAGAAGAAGTCCCAAGCAGAAGAAGAACCGGGGGAAGGTCAGAGGTTGTCCAGGTTATTATTGTGCGGCTATGGCTTAACTGCAAAAATACAGACCATGACGGGGAATCATTATTTAAGAGCTGCCCCGTCCGCTGGTGGGTTGTATCCGGCAGAGGTTTATCTAATTTCTCGGGGTACGTCTTTATTACCAGCGGGACTTTATAACTATCAGGCCAAGACTCATTCTTTGGTCCAATTTTGGGATAGTAGAGTTTGGCCAGCCCTGCAAGAAGCTTGTTTTTGGCATCCGGCCTTGGAAGCCTGCAAATTAGCGATGGTCGTTACTGCAGTATTCTGGCGTTCGGCCTGGCGGTATGAAGATCGAGCTTATCGACGGATATTTTTAGACTCGGGGCATCTGTTGGGCAATATCGAATTGGCTGCGGCGATGAATAATTATCGACCCCATCTCATCGGCGGCTTTGCGGACGAGGCGATCGAGCGAATGCTGTATTTAGACTCCGAACAAGAAGGAGCGATCGCCTTAATTGCCCTAGCGGACTTGTTGGACATGGAACAAAACCTGCCTCGGTGGCGAACTTCTTTACCTTCTGCTACCCAGACAGACTACCCCCAGGTAGAAGATGGAGAACTACTGAAATATTTGCATAATGCCAGCAAAATCGATTCTGACACTTCGGGAACTGGGGGGTGGAAATTAGTAGAACCGAAAGGGATTATAGAAGATAAATATAACTTTCCTTTTTGTACGAAAGTAGCGACTGTTACTCCTTCAATAATGTGGGGCAAGGATTTGGAGATTCTGGAAAATACTATGCTCAAAAGACGCTCCACTCGCTCTTATACTGGCGAACCTCTGACATTAAAGGAGTTATTAGCTTTACTAGATTTTACTTATCAGCCTCATCATTATATAAATCAGGGTTTGGATAATCATCCAGATTATTTCGGCATGGATTTAATCGAGACCTTTATCGCGGTTTCTGGGGTGGACGGGTTGGAAGAAGGCTGCTATTATTACGCGCCACTGGCTCAAGAGTTGCGACAAATACGGTTTAAAAATTTCCGCAGGGAGTTGCACTATTTGTGTTTGGGGCAAAATTTGGGAAGGGATGCAGGGGCGGTACTTTTCCACACGGCGGACCTAAAAAAGGCAGTGGCGACTTATGGCGATCGCGCTTATCGCTATCTGCACATGGATGCCGGTCATCTGGGGCAGCGTTTGAATTTAGCGGCTATTCGTCTGAAGCTGGGCGTAAGCGGTATCGGCGGCTTCTTTGACGATCGCGTAAACGAGGTGTTGGGCATTCCCGCTTCGGAAGCGGTGGTTTATATTACTACTTTAGGACGACCTCGATCGCGTAATTAATCATTAATAATTAATAATTACCGGGCAGTGCCTTTCTTTTTCATCCTCAAAAAAATATCAGGAGCATATTAACTATAAAATTATGAAGACAGTTTTAGTAGTAGATGACCAACTCAGTCACCGAGAAATGATCTCCGACCTGCTCAAAGGGAGCGGATTTAAAGTCAGGATCGCCGACGACGGCGACGCAGCGTTAGAACAAATAGAGACCCGCGTTCCAGATTTAGTTATTCTGGATATTGTCATGCCAAACGTCAACGGTTACGAGGTTTGCCGGCAAATGAAATCCAACCCGATATCTAAGGACGTACCAGTGATTTTGTGTTCGATTAAAGCAGAAGAGTTCGATCGCTATTGGGGCATCAGACAAGGTGCCGATGCTTACGTTGCCAAACCGTTCAAACCCCAAGAACTGCTGGCAACGGTTAAAAAACTCTTGCAAAAATAATTAACAAGAAGCATCGTTCGTAGTAATCGCTAATCGCTAATTCTCTATATCAATCGCTAAAGCGATTACTACAACTAACAACCAACAACTAACAACTAACAACTAACAACTAACCACGCTCGATGCCTCTACCCAGCCCAGTTTTTGCCCGCCACGAAACCTTCCATCCTCGGTTCGGTTGGTTGAAAAAAGGTTTCGATGCCGCCGCCAGAGACCCAGAAATTTTTTCTCGCGAAGACGCGCCAGCGCTCTTGGGGGTGGGTAAAAACATGGTACGTTCCATTCGCTATTGGTGTTCTGCCTTTAAACTCCTCGCCGGCGACAAACCAACGGAATTTGGCGCAAAGTTACTCGGGGATAAGGGCTGGGATCCTTTTCTCGAAGCTCCCGCCTCCCTCTGGTGGTTGCATTGGAAATTGCTGGAACCTCCTTGCAGCGCCACGGCTTGGTATTTTACCTTTTATCTATTTCGCCAAGTAGAATTTTCTGCCGGGGAGCTAATGGATGCCCTGGGCAAGTACGCCGAAACCCAGGAAATTCGCATCGCCGAATCTTCTCTCAAGAAAGACGTATTATGCTTTTTGCGAATGTATGCCGAACCGGATACTAATAAGAGAAGGTTAATTGAAGATTCGATAAATTGCCCCTTTGCCGAACTCGGCATTATTGAGTCTGGGGGGAAGGGGAGACATTATAACTTTCGGGTGGGTAGCAAAAACAACTTACCCCCAGAAATAGTGGCGGCCGCTTGTCTGGAGTTTGCAGCCAGGGCGGGGGAACAGAAAACTATCTCTATTTCTAAGCTTTGTTACGAAACCGGCAGTCCCGGTTTGGCATTCAAACTTCCCGAGAGTGCTATTTGCGAGGCTATAGAACGGGTGGAGGGTTCTTTCGATGCTATTAAACTTTCCGAGTCTGGAGGTTTGGTGCAACTGTCTTTTAGGGAAAATCCGATACAATTAGCAGAAGCTATTTTAAATAACTATTATAATTAGGGGCGGCACGAAAAAGATCTCGGTTGCATCCGCCAGTTCGTAGTAACGACGTAGAACAGGCATCTTGCCTGTTCGATCGGATTTAGTGGTGGGTTCCGAGGGTTAGGTTAGCAGCGGATTTTGAAACGGATTTAACGTCGGGGGTTGTTGGGGGGCGAAGGCGTTGCCTTGCGGATGCAACCGAGCTCTTATTTTCCAAAAGTTTTTTTCGCCGTTATGCTATTATGGCAAATAATCCAGAAGATAGAGGAGTAACAAATGCAATTTTGTTGATTATTTTGAGTTTCTGACACCGTTCGATATTCGAGTTAAAGGAACGCGGATCGGCATCGAGCATATTCTTTACGAATACGTTGTTTGCGCTAAGACTGCAGAAGAGATTGCCGAACTATTTCATACTGTTAGTTTGGAGCAAGTTTATGGGACTATTTTGTATTATTTGCGCGATCGCGATACGGTAGGAAAATATTTAGAGAATTGGCTCGAATATACCAATAAGGCTCAAGCTGAATTTGACCGTCATCCTCCACCTTTTGTGGCTAAGGTTCTGAGGTGGAAGTTGGAACGTCTAACTCAATTGGAGGGGGTGTCTAAATAATGGCAGAATTGGTTGAATTGAAATCATGGCTCTTGCGCTGAAGAGTTAGCCCAGGAGATGAGCGATCTCGATCTAAAAAGTCGTTGTTAATTCTTCCCCATTAATTAAGGTATGCGGTGCGTTTTGCTCAGGAAAAATATTTTTGACGCAATTCAAATAGGATTGCTATAATGCTCTTAGCCACCCAAAACAAAAAGGAGAAAAGCCAATGCCCTCCCCATTTCCAGGTATGGATCCTTATTTAGAACATCCCGACCTCTGGCCCGGAGTACATCAGTGGTTAATAATTGCCCTCGCCCAGTTATTATCCCCCCAACTGCGTCCTAAATATGTAGTTTCAGTAGAAGTAAGAATGTATGAAACCATCGACGAACAATCTCTGTTGGTGGGACTCCCCGATGTCTCGATACTCTCAAAAAAGAGTCAAGCTACTACCCCAAGTTCTGCAACATCTCAAGTAGCAGTGGCGACACCAACAACGATACCGAGAACTGTTACCCTACCGATGCCGATAACCCTAAGACAAGGGTATTTAGAAATAAAGGAAGTCGCGACTAAAGAAGTTGTCACTGCCATTGAAGTCTTATCACCCGTAAATAAGCGATCGGGAAAAGGACGGGATGCCTATCTTGCCAAACGGGAGGAGCTTTTGGGAAGTGCCACTAATTTTGTAGAGATAGATTTGTTGCGATCGCTCAAACCAATGCCTATCTTAACTAAAGGAATATCCAGTCACTATCGTATTTTAGTCAGTCGTCGCAAAAACCGTCCCAGAGCAGATTTATATGCTTTTAACCTACAACATCAAATCCCTTCTTTTCCCCTACCGTTGCGTCAAGGAGATACAGAACCGACGATCGATTTACGAGCTTTATTAACTAATATCTACGACGTTGGCAGTTACGATTTAAAAATAGATTATACTACCAAACCAGTACCGCAACTGTCGAAAAATGATGCCTCTTGGGCAGACGCTCTTTTACGACAGCAAGGGTTGAGATAAATGTTTGGAGATTTGAGCGCGCCCAGAAACCGGGTTTTTGCGAAAAACCCGGTTTTTTATACCTTATTTTTAAGAATAAATCCTTCCGTTGTCCGCAGCGAGGCGGCGGGAAAACGAGTTAACTTCTTGGGAAAATCGTTAAATTAGGCTGTGAGATTGCTTCGGGGGACATAACGACTAAACCAAAGATTTAACTCTTATCCATCCCCCCTCGCTGCCGACAATTTAAGTTTTTGTAGGGGCGATAGCTCTTCTGGAAGATAGGAAAGCGATCGCTCGTGTTTTGTTTAATCTTCTATATCTGCAAGCATCCAGATATCTAAACCCGGGTTGGGATGACGCAAAGCAGTATCGTTAATTTTGAGGACGCGATCGCCAAACTCTTGATTGCCTTCTAGAGCGTAAATAAAAATTACGCTGTCTAGAGCCACTTTTGCACCTTCTATGTCTTCTAATCTCGCCATGATTCTCTTTGAGAACGAATATAGTTGATGGCATCTTCGTCTTGCCAGAGTTGGCGATGTTTGCCGAAGATGCGGGACGTGTGACTAATTTCTGGCACGATGACTACGGTGCCATCGACTATTTTTAGTTCTAGGCGATCGCCCGGCTGCCATTTTAGGGTCTCGCGTACTTCTGGGGGAATGACTATTTGATATTCTTCCCCGAGTTGGGTTGCCATGATTGTGTTTGTTTTGGTATGTTTGAGTGCGGATTCGATTTTATCATACCTGGGGCTTTGGTGTCAAATAGAGAGCTCAGTTGCATCCGCAACGCCCCGCGAAACGCCCCGTTCGTAGTAACGACGTAGAACAGGCATCTTGCCTGTTTGCTCGGATTTAGTGGTGAGTTCCGAGGGCTTGGTTAGCAGCGGTATTGAACGCGGATTTAACGGGTGGGTTGTTGGGGGGCCTCTTCGCCCCGCTTTGCGGATGCAACTGAGATCTTGTTACATCTCCCAGAAGGAAAAAGGCGAGAAGGCATCCGCAAAGCGGGGCGGAAAGCGAAGCGGGCCCGAGGGCTTACGTTCCTCCAAAACCAACCGCAGGAGCGATGTTGCATGCCGCTTGCGCTTCGCCTTCGCTTCTCAATTTAATTCAAAGACCGACTACCCCAGGACGGGCACTGGCGACTTAAAATAACCGGTCTGATGGTTAATTTGCAGGGTGTCTCCTTCTAAGAGGGCGATCGCTATATTATCCCCTACCACGGACATTTCTACTCCTTGGTCTGGGAGATTATCGCTAAATCGAATTGAACCACCGGGGTTAAACAGGACTACTTCTTCTTCTGCGAGTACGGCAGTTACTTCTGGTAAGGAGAGGATCTGCACGATGTAGGTGCAAAACGGCAGTCGGACGAGAATTTGACCGGTATGAAGAGATATGGCGGCTAACTGTTGTTCGACTCCGATCCAAACGGTGTTTTGGGTAGCTGACGCGACGACGATCGGTTCGAGTTTATCGCTTTTCCAACTGAGTCCGTAACTGCCTAGATTTTCACCTAAGTCTAAGAGGGCAAATTGGCCCGAGGAGTCGCGATCGACGATTTTTCGTACTCCTTCGAGTTGCTGGAATTGCGATTCGCTAATGGGTTGAATTGAAATCATGGCTCTTGTTTGTAAATTAAGACAACGATAGAGGTGACTTGAGGGATGGCGAATAGGTCGCCACCGGGATAGTAGTACCTAACTATAATAGCTCCTGTCGTCTCGGGTCCGCTAACTTCAACTTTTCTGGATATGTTAATGCCGTATTGGGTGATTTTTCTGCTATTGGGCACTTCTGGAGCGTTTAATCCTTCGTGAAAGATTTGTAGCAAGCGTTCTCTCCCACTGGCTGCTTCCTCAATTCCCAATGTCTTGAGGTTTTCTAGGTTGTCGTTAGAACGTCTGGCGTTAGTGGGGGTTGAGGTGACGCGACCGAAAAAGAAGTCAAATTTGCTTTCGTTTACTGTAAATCCATTTCCCTGAATTGTCATGCTTTTTTGGTAGTTTCGGCTCTCTTTTAAGGAGAGCTTTTATAATAGTACCATTAGGCGATCGCTCTTTCAACATCTCCCAGAAGGGAAAAGCGATGTTGCATCCTAGGGCGCTGCGCGCCATTCGAAGCGGCCCGGAGGGCTTACGCTCCTCAAACGCGGTTTGTTTTGGAGAGGCGATCGCCCGTTCTAGGTAAAGCTTAACGTTTTGTAAACTGAAAGCTTTTGGTGTTCCCAAGAAATCGATCGCCGCAGTAAGTTTTTGCTTCTCCCTTGTAGCTGCTGAAATACTTATTAGGAACATACAAAGCGAAATTGCTGGTAGAATATTCATACCTGGGACGAAAATCTTCGATCGCTTATGTTTACTTTCGGCTGACTTTCCCAAG
>CALKCV010000321.1 GCA_938083405.1 uncultured Microcoleaceae cyanobacterium
TGTATCGATAGCATTAATCTGTGTGCTTTGCGTGTATGCTTAATGCTTGCTGAATAACCGACACAGTTACCGACTTTCGGTCCGGTTTCGACGACATCATCCTCGACAAAGACACCTTTATCAGCTTGCACAGTCGCCGTGGCAACGGTTTTAGCGTAAACCGAGAATTTGCTGTCGTTAACAACAAACGCGCCGTTGCCAAGTCGATCGCAGATATCGTTTACGATCGCTCCACCGGCGATCTATACTACAACCCCAACAGCGCCTTCAGTGGTTTTGGCGGCGGCGGCAAATTTGCCACCTTAGAAGGGGCGCCGAGCATTAGCGAGTCCGATTTTGTCTTGCAGTAAGGCGTTTTTGCTCTCTTGGAATTAAGAAACCGGGTTTTTCCAAAAAACCCGGTTTCTGGGCCGAGAATATTCCCGCCGCAAAGACACCCTTGGTTTTTTGCAACAACCAAATGCTGAAACAACGAAAAACCTACGGTCGGTTTAGAGAAAAAATAACTTAGTTTTAGCGATCGCCCCTTCACCACTACTAAGAAATAGAAGAGCGATGTTGCATCCGCAACACCGCCCCCAAAAACAAAAGTTAAACTTCCACCGCCTCCACCGCCTCCAATAATTCGTTAGCACTAGCGCCCCGCGAAACTTCTTCCCACTGTGGATCGATCGCCTCGTACTTGCAATAACAAACGACGATTCGCGTATCGGTATCAAAACTGGCAAACTTTTCCACCCGAGTAACCACCCAATCTCCTTCTCTGGCATGGGTAATAGCGTCCTCGTCGTCAGTTTTGTAGGCGCGAGTGCGATGGCCAGGTTCGGGAATCTTAGGATTTTCTTCAGCGCTCCAATTTTCCTCTAAAATATTAGTCAGGCTTTGGCGAGGCATCAGCATTCGTTCTTCCCAGCCGCGATCGCTCATGCTCTCTGTTTTGTAAACTATCCAGGTTTCAGTTGCCATAGCGATTATCCTCAAAAGTTGTTTGTTCTCCCGGGGAGACGCAATCGACTTTGAGTATTTTATCTTTAGTCTGCCGGACTTCGACAAGTTTCCAGCCGTATTTTTGCTCCATCTCCCGGCATTTCTCGGGATCGGTTGCCGCGTGAATGTTTTTGTTATTTTTAGACATGGATTTATCTTCATTTTAAGTACCCGTGCGAAATTAATTAGATGTATGGAACAGGCGAGACGCCTGTTCTACGGGCAAATTATTCAACTTACAACGCACAACGAAAGCCGGCGAAAATCTCCCTCGCCCCCGGATAATACCAATTGCGGAAACTACAGCGCATGGCCCAAGGCCGAGTCGTCCAACTTCCACCCTTTAACACCCGGTGTTTGCCGTCGAAATAGGCTTGGGAATAGCCGCGATAGGGGAAAAACTCAAAGCCTTGATAGCCATCAAACCAACTGGCAGTCCACTCCCAAACGTTGCCTAACATATCCTGGCAACCGTAAGCGCTTGCCCCCTGGGGAAAGGAACCCGCTGCCGTGGTTCCCCCAAAAGCCCGATCGCAATTACAATTATTAGCATCTGGTTCCGCCTCTCCCCAAGGATAAGTCCTCTTGGTTCCCGTGGCCGGATCCCAGCTAGCAGCTTTCTCCCATTCCGCTTCCGTCGGGAGTCGCTTGCCGGCGAAGTTACAATAGGCTTCTGCCTCGTACCAACTGACGCCGCAAACCGGCCGATCGCTCCGCGCTAATTCCGATCGCCAATACAAAGGGGCATCCACCGGGTTAGCTTGCAACCATTCCCAACCCAGGGGGGACCACCAGCGGCGATCGCTATATCCAAGCGCTTCCATAAACCGATGATATTCGGCGCAACTTACCGGTAATGACTCTATAAAATAAGTCTCCAGATAGACGCGGTGGGGCGATCGCTCGTTATCCATAGCATTAATAGAGTCGCAACCCATAGAAAATTCCCCTGCAGGAATCTCCAGCGCCTCTGGTACTGAAAGTTTTACCGTCGAGCGCTCCCCTTCCAACAACTCGGGGCCATCGGCAAGCTGCTGCATTGCCAAGACCAGAGCAATAGTTTCGCAGTGTTGGCTTTCGTGCTGGAGGAGGAACCACCACAAACGCTCTTGCTCTTCAAAGGGCGCCCTTTCCAGATAGAAAAAGACTTTGCTCCTCACCAGTTCCAAATATTCCAGAATTTCTGGTAAAGTTGGCAGCTTCCTCCTCCGCTCTTTCGGCAAACCGTCCGCAGCCCAAAATTGACGGTTTTCCGGGAACAGCGGCGGCATCCCGGCGCATTTTTCCCACAACCAGAGGGCTTCGGTATAGCCGATATGTCCCAAATGCCAGCCTATCGGACTGAAGTCTGGATGGGGCCAGGCGCTGAGGGTGGCATAGTCGATGTTAGCGAACATTTGGAGAGTGCCTTGGCGGCATTTTTCCATTTGATGACGCATTTTAAGTTGTTTTGAGCTCGTGGATATTGACATCGAGATTTTCTGCTACTGTAATAATGCTTTGTTCCGGGCAAGAGTTCCAGTCGCCCTCGAATAGGGGCTCGGAAGCGATGATGACTGATGAAGGAAAATTTGGATCGTCTTCGACCCAGTAAAGGCTCGGTGGAGGCGCGTATGAGGCAAAGCGCGATGCTATTAGTTGATGTCCGTCGGTGACGATGGTGTTCCCTAGGATTTTTACTTGGTCGAGGGTAGCGAGTTCGGTTAATATTTTCAGGGTTGCTTCTAAAGCTGTTTTGAGATCGCGATGAATGCTCTTCCTGAGTTCGTCAACGAACAAACCGAAAATGTGTTCCGAGTCCGTGCTGCCTTTTATCATTTCGTAGGCCGCGTCTTCGAGACGCGATCTTATGGGGCGATGGAGGCTTTTACGGAAGTTGTCAATATAGCCGTTATGAGTAAATAGTAGGTTTTGATAACTAAAAGGCTGACAGTTACTCAAATCTACTGCTTGACCTGTAGTGGCACTTCTAACGTATCCTAGAATTCCGTTTGACTCTATATAGCGAGCTAGTTGAGGTAGGTTAACGTCGCTCCAGATGGGCTGGGTACTTCTATAGGTAAATGGTTCCGTTTCTCGTTGCGGATGGTACCAACCAATGCCAAAGCCATCGGCATTGAGGGTGGCCTCTTGCATTTCGCGAGGTTTGTAACTTTGGACGACGAGGGAATGTTCGGGCTGAGAAAGCAGGCGATCTAGTTGAATGGTGGGGCCAAGGTAGGCTAGCAAACGACACATTTAGATTTTAGATTTTAGTTTTAGTTTGGGCGATGGAGATCTTATTCGACTTCTGGGAAAAGTTTTAGCAGCGAGCAGTCGTGCAAAATAATTTGAACAAAAATTGACTCGCTGTCTGGGTCTGTATTAACCCTTCATCGCCATCGCGATGACGAACGTCCGACAATTATTAATTATTCATTATTCATTACTCATCGCTTTGTTGGGTTGCGCGGGGCGCAGAGCCCAACCTACAATTTTATTTAAGTAGTCGTGCATGCGGAATTTGCCCAAAAACTTGGGGATGCCAATTGACCTGTGTTAACGGCAATTAAACGTTTATGGCGCAACGCTCCCCAATTATTAATTATTAATTATTAATTAATAATTACTTAACTGGCACTCTATTTTTGCGCAGGCAAACCACGAAAAACACCCCTTCTGGAACTAAAACAAAGTGGCCTACTTGACAAAAAGAGGAACCTTAGAATAAACTTCCCGGTCAGATGACACTAGATTCTGTATAGATGACGCGGCCTCGGAGCATTGGAAGCTTCGGGGCTTTCCTTTTTCTAGCACAGCCACTTAGTTTTCGAGTTGATTTCTATCTAACCTAATAACTCTTTAATCTTAGGGGCCAAATCCTCAAAAGCAACTGCCACCTGTTCCCC
>CALKCV010000322.1 GCA_938083405.1 uncultured Microcoleaceae cyanobacterium
CATGTAGTTTGTTTTTTAATGATGTCACCAAAGCCAAATCGAGAACTTCTCGCGTTTCGATCCAATCGTAAGTTTGTACTTCTCGACAACCTGGTAAAGCAATACCATATCCAGTTAATTCTCTGTAAACTGCTTCGGGAATAATAATACTGCCATAGAGCGCTTTTAAAAGGTGAAGTTGCTCTACAGCAGCCAAATTATTGATGGGAGAAGTATTGCTTACAACAATCATAGTTTTCCAATTTCCTTTAAGTTTTCAAGGTCATCTTCCAAATCTTTAACATCATAATGCATGGGAATTAACCGACTGGCTAATATATGTTGAAATTGGAATCGACTCATTCCTGCAAAATCGCTAGCTTGTCCGAGAGTAAGCTTATTTTTTGCAAACAGCATAACTGCTATTTCTTGGTTTAATTCCGACTCGGACATTCTGGTGGTTTGTAAGATTTCATCTGGGATAATCATAGTAATCTTGGGTCAAAAGAACAACAATAGACCTCGCCGCAAAAATCAAGATGGGGCAAAGCATTTAGACAGAAAAACTTTCGATTTTCAATAAAAGCGATCGCCAAAATGCGAGAGCCTCTACATTGTCTGATGGACGAATTGAATTGGCATAAGACGGAGGATAGGCATCCTACTATTTTACTTATGCTTCGACGATATTAGCACAAGACGGGCCATGAGGTTGGTGTTGGGTTTCGTTTCACTCCACCCAACCTACAATTTTTATCTTATCTCAGCCCATTTTGCCGCAGCAGATTATCCGCCCAAACGGCATCGGTTTTTGACATAGCTGGAATCGGTTCTTTATGGTAATCTATGATTCGACCGTAAAACCCCTCATCGTATATGCGGTCTAGTAAGGCTTTTAAATCGATTATTGGTTCTGCATCTCCATCTCGCAAAGGTAGAGGAAAACAAGGGATTTTATCTGGGAGATTAAAAGCATATAAATCTGCTTTTGGTCGGCTTTTACTCCGACTAACTAATACTCGATAATCGCTTTGAAATCCGTTATTAAAAATTACAACCGATCGCCCTTGACGCAGCAAATCTATTTTCACTAAATTAGTCAAAATTCCCAATACTTTGAGCCGTTTTGCTTCGTATTTATTGCGCCCCTCCCCTGCTTTTTTATTGACTGGAGACAAGATTTTTAGAGTCGTAATTACCTCGCCACTACCAATATCTTTTACTTCTAAATAGCCTTCTTTGATAATTTCTGGAATCGGAACTGTAATTGTTATTGGTTGTGCTGGTGGGGCGGCAACCGCAACGCTGGAATCTTTTGGTAAATTAGCTGTTTCGTCACCTTTTACTACGAGATTATCGGGAATGCCAACCAAGGTAGATTCTTCCCCGGCAGTTTCGTACGTTCGTACTTCTATGGCGACGAAATATTTAGGATTTAATTTAGCAGCTAAATCGTTAGCGATCGCTACTATTAATCGATGATGAATGCTGGACCAATATGCACGATTTTCTAAATAAGGATTCATCCCCGGAAATGGTGAAGGCATAGTTAATTTCTCCCGAATGTTTTGTTTGATTATAACATCTGGTTTCCAGCTTTCGAGCAATGACAAGAAATGAGAAACTCTGCCTCGCCGATCTGATGCGGGAGACAGAGTATTAGAGCGATCGCTCTAATTAAATATTCGTGGTTAGCCAGAGGCGATCGCCCAGTCTATTATAAAACAAAATGTTCCGTTAAGCTGGCATCTCCCAAAGTCAAAGTAACGCTAAATCGAGTACCCGGCGTACCTTCTTCTAACTCCATCTGCAACCAATTATCCGCACTTCTAGCAATAACAGGTTCCGAGAGTTCCTCGCCATTTTCATCCCGCACCTGTAACTGCAAATCTACCGGCAAATAATTAGATTTATCCGCAGGAAAAACCCGCAAAAAAACATCCACCGTGCCATTTTCATTGGGAGTCAATCTGACAATTAAAGCCACAGCTTCCCCGGCAACTCGCATCCCAAAATCGATGACTTTAGCGCGAGTAACAGCCAAATTAGAGTCAGATTCTTTAACCCGAATACCGCGATAAGCAGCAGCCACCGGTTGCCAACCTTGCCCGAAGTTATTATCGAACCACTGGCTTAATTTTTCCACATTTTCTGTCACATTTTCCGTCACAGTTGCAGCAAAAGCTTCTATATTTATTGCGGCTTTTGTAACTGCTTTGGGTTGAAACTCCAACTCTCCCAATAACTCGGTTAACTCCTCCAAAGACTGCAAATCGCCCCGACTCACAACCTCTGGCAAATTCCCAAAATTATCCGCTGGAAGAAACCCCAATATCTTCACCTTATCCGCTTCTTCTTCTAACTCCACCAAGGCACAACCAATTCTGTCTTCCGTTGCTTCTGGCGGCAGAGAAATTGCAGTTTCTCCCGGCAACAAAGATCGGCATTCTATGCGGCCAATATCCGGTAAAACCAAATCTGCCACATCGTTAAAATGGCGGATAGCGGCATTCCAACTTTCCCCTTGGCTGAGGTCTGTTTGAAATTCCATCCAGTGCAGATAACTGGCAACTGCCCCAACTGCAACGGTATTTTCGTAAACTTTTTTTGCCTTTTCTGCTGTTATTTGTTCTGCGGCAAATTTACGAGCATAGTCAAGCACCACTTGACTTATTTTCATCGGTACAAAAAAAGGTGTAATTATGTTATTCATCATTGTGAACTCCTACGAGAAGTTGTTGATAATTTGGCTGGTAATTTGTTGAACGAGAGGCACGCATTTACGCTTCCAATGAGCGGTCACTGTTCCATAAGGAACCTTCAAATCTGGTACGATATTTTTCCACTTCTCAGGCGGCGTTTTTAAGAAGCGTTTTTTAGCGAGTTCTTGACAGTTTGCTTGAGGATATCCTTTCGGGTGGCACTTTCTTAATATTCCCTCTGGGTCTGTTTCTAAATAATCTTTGACATCTTGACAAAGATTTTTCTGCGCTTCCTTATCTTCTGCCTCGATAATGCCATCTACTCCAGTGGTGCGATCGCTACAGATCGTATTCCCATAAGTAGTTGCGCCATCTCCTCCTAGAATGGGAGCATCTATACTCAAATACTCATTTTCTTCGCGATAAATCTCAGCATTTTTATGCTTGAGAATTCGGTTAAACCAGCGAAGGAACAAAACCCGAACGTTGCCGGGATCTTCTGTAGCTAAATCGAGATTTCTTTTCTCCACAAACCTGCGAAGATTTTCCCCCGTAACCTTTTTCCTACATACAGATACACCCTCCAAAGCGCGGTTGAAGGCATCTTGTTGTTCGATAGTAGGATTTTGCGGTTTATAGATGCCCGGGAGATTTGGTATTAGCCGTAATAGCTTATCCATCTCCCCTTTCTGGTACTCGCTTCCATCGGGAAGTTCTAGCACCTTTTGTATTTGCCGACACAGTTTTTCGTCCATCGATATCTTTGCAGAACTACTAATATTATTAATATGGCTGCCAGAGTCTCCCTTAGCGGGCGATCGCTCCTTGGTTTTCTCCATTAAGGCCCCAGATGTCCATGGGGCAGCAGTCGCGATCGCTGCCCCCCTCGGGCATCCGTCTCCTTGGAGACCAGTTTGGTATTGGGCCATCATTACCTCTCCTTGGCTGTTTCTTATTAATTGCCAAGGGCAGAATTTTTTATGCAACCAGCCGCCGATGTCGGGCTGGCTATGGAAAAATTGGCCATTGGAGCGGACGGCGTCGCCGCAAAATTCGGTGGCGCGTCGATTAAGAAACCCGGTTTTTATCGCAATACCTTCGCCAAAATAAAAAAATACCATTCGTAGGTTGGGTGCAGCGTAGCGTAACCCAACAAAATCGTGTTCGTTACG
>CALKCV010000323.1 GCA_938083405.1 uncultured Microcoleaceae cyanobacterium
ACCGCAAACGGATTTTCCTGCAACAGCGCCTCGTACTCTTCTTTAAAGTAGTGAAGCGTACTCAACACCGGGTTGGGGGCAGTCATCCCCAGACCGCACAAGCTAGTATCCTTCACCATATAAGACAGATTTTCCATCCTCTCTAAATCCGCTTGAGTTGCCCGTTTCTCAATAATCTTGGTCAACAAATCGTATAGCTGCACCGTTCCCGCCCGACAGGGAATGCACTTGCCGCAACTCTCCTCCCGGCAAAATTCCATATAAAAACGAGCCACTTCTACCATGCTGGTTTCCTCGTCCATTACCACCATGCCCCCAGAACCCATCATCGAACCAACTTTGCTCAGAGAGTCGTAATCTACTGGAGTATCCAGCATGGACGCCGGAATGCAACCCCCAGAAGGACCGCCGGTTTGCACTGCCTTGACCTTAGCGCCATCGGGAACGCCGCCGCCCATTTCTTCCACAATTTCCCGCAGGGTAATTCCCATGGGCACTTCTATCAAACCGTTATTCTCGATTTTTCCAGTGAGGGCGAATATTTTCGTGCCCTTACTGTTTTCCGTCCCGATGCCCGCGTACCAGTCCGCGCCCCTGCGAATAATGGCAGCGATATTGGCCAAGCTTTCCACGTTATTAATTAGAGTCGGAGCGCCCCTGAGTCCCGACTGGGCGGGATAGGGCGGACGGGGGACCGGGTTGCCGCGTCCGCCTTCGATGGACTGGATGAGGGCTGTTTCTTCGCCGCAAACGAAGGCCCCGGCACCGATGCGGATGTCGATTTTGAAGTCGAAGGGGGAGTCGAAGATTTGGCTGCCCAAGAGTCCGTATTTTTTCGCTTGTTTGATGGCTTTCTCCAAACGCTGGATCGCCAACGGATATTCGGCGCGGACGTAGATATAGCCGTGGTTTGCTGCCACTGCGTAGGCGGCGATCGCCATTCCTTCTAGTACCAAATGGGGATCGCTCTCTAAAATGCTCCGATCCATAAACGCGCCCGGGTCCCCTTCGTCTCCGTTACAGATAACATATTTTTGCTCTCCTGGCATTTTCGCCACCGTCGCCCATTTTAAGCCCGTAGGAAAACCGCCGCCCCCGCGCCCCCGCAAGCCGCTGTTGCTAATTTCATCCACTACTTCGCCGGGAGTCATTTCGTGGATGACGCGATAAAGAGATTCGTAACCTCCCACGGCGATGTATTCTTCGATACGTTCTGGGTCGATTTTACCCGTATTTTCTCGAACTACTCGCATTTGCCGCGCAAAAAATGGGTGTCGGACGTCGCCCTTAGCGGGAGTCGAACCGTTGGCGTTACCCGCAATAGTTTCGATAATGCTGGCAGCTTGCTCTGGGGTGACTTCTTCGTAGAGAGTTTCTTCTGGATCGACTTGAACTAGAGGGCCCTTGCCGCAAAATCCCATGCAGCCCACTCCTACTACTTCGACGCGATCGCCCAACCCTCCATCTTTTACTGCCTTATCCATATTTTTCTTCACATCCACCGAGTTAGCCGCTTGGCAACCGGTAGAAGTGCAGCAATGAACCCGTATTGGTTTTTGACGGGCTCGTTCTTTTTCTCCTATTTCCAATAATTCGTTTAATTCCATATTGCGTTCTCCTCATCCTCATTTTTACAATTCACAATTAACAATTAACATTTTTTTATAAGCGTAGGTCTTGAAAAATACAACTTTCGTCGTTCCCCCACAACCCAATTATTAATTATTAATTATTAATTATTAATTATTAATTATTCCTGCCAACCTTTAACTTTTGCTAATACCATAGACGAACTTTGTTTGCCCGCCACATTGCCATCGAACACCACCGCCGGCGCAATGCCGCAAGCACCAATACACCGCGCGGCAACCAAAGATACCTTAGCATCTGGCGTAGTTTCTCCGGCTTTAATGCCTAATTCTTGCTCTAGATCCTCTATTATTTTACCGCCGCCCTTGACATAACAAGCTGTTCCCAGACAGATCGTGCAGGTATGTTCCCCCCCTGGCTTGAGGGAAAATAGATGATAGAATGTCGCTACCCCGTAAACCCTACTCAAAGGCAGTTTCAAACCTCTGGCAATGTAGGTCAGTACGTCATCTTCGAGGTAGCCGAAGACTTCCTGGGCTTTATGGAGTACCTCGATTAAGGCATCTTGGCGATATTGGCTGCGCTTCATCGTAATATCTAGCTGTTTGAAACGCTTGTCGCCGCTTGGGTGGCTCTTTTTGTCGGTTGCTTTTTTTGCATTAGTTTCTGCACTGGCTGTTTCCATATTGTCCTTTATCTCCCTACAACTTCCTTTTTGTTTCTGATGATACCTTAGAACAACTAATATTTTTTCCTTTTCGTAGAATTTTATTCCTATTATTGCTTTAACATAGTTTATACCCTTGGAACCGACAAGTACGAATTAATTTATAATAGTTTACACAACTTATTTAAAAAATGTTAAATAAACAACTATAATGTTGTTTATTCAGGCTTTCACTGTGACGATTTTTAGCATTTAGCCTCTAATTTTAACCTTAAGTTCATAAACAATCGATCGCTTGTTTAACTAAAGTTAAGAAAGGTTAAAATATTAAAAAATTGTTAAAAAATCTGTTAAGAAGCAATTTTGTGCTATAGAAAAAATCTGGGTTGGAGAAGTCCAATAGGACAAGGAGGATTGCGAATTTCGCTTTATTCAACAACAAGCTACTATGAAACAAAAACGGTTCAAAAACTTAATTGGTATAGCAGGCAGCATTTTAATCTTTCTGCTATCCCAGCAGAAATTCCTGCCAGTAGCGATCGCCCCCATAGAAGCAATAGCAGCCATAACCTCAGCTTGGAGCGTCTGGTTGCTGGGCAAAAATCTAGTTATCGGTTGGTGGATCGGCATCGCGGGAGTAGCGCTTTATGCTATCGTCTTTTACCGAGTGCAACTCTACGGCGAAGTAGCCATTCAATTATTTTACTTAGTTACCAGCTTGCAAGCCATATATATTTGGCTGCGAGGGGGGCAAAATCAAACGGAAAAACCCATAGAACGCATTTCTAAGAAGAAAGCGATCGGCACTTTCTTCCTGGCGACCGTATTAGTGTTAACCCTCCAAGCAGCGTTAACCAAACTCGGTGGAGCGGCAGCTTTTTGGGACGCGCTGACCACCATCTTAAGCCTAACCGCTCACCTGTATCTGATGCAACGCTACTTAGAAAGTTGGTACATTTGGATTCTCGTAGATACAATCTACGTTCCCCTCTACGCCTCCCGAGAGTTGTACTTAACCAGCGGCCTCTACGCGGTTTTTTTCATCATGGCAGCAATAGGGCTGTACAATTTCCGAAAGAGCTATTTAGAACAACAACGCTTAAAAACACTTAATTGTTAATTGTTATGAAAAATCTTATTGCCCTTGAATGTTTTTCCGATAGTTATGCTATTGCTCGAAATCGCTTCCTAGATGCCGCACTCAATTTAGGAGCTAGTCTTGCATCGTTTCCGATCGAGGGTAAAGACGATCGTGGCGAGGATTTAATCGTTGATTTTGCTCTAATTGGAGCTTCTACACGGTGGAGGCAAACGGTACTAATATAGCAATCCTAAATGAGTTACGATCTAATTGCCTGCCAGAAACCAGGTTTTTTCAAAAAACCTGGTTTCTCAGATATTGCAAATGATTTAGGATTGCTATAGATGGATTAAATCTAATAACAACAGCGTTACAAACTTGCTCTAATATCAATTGTTAATTATTAATTACTTATGACTCTCGGCATCACAGTAGGAAAATTTTATCCCTTCCACCTCGGCCACGATTATTTAATTCGAGAAGCCAAAAAACAAGTGGATGCGCTAGTAGTTATCGTCGGTTACAAACCAACCGAGGCCATACCCGGCGATATTCGCGCCAACTGGATTAGAACGATGCACCCAGATGTAGAAGTCATCGAAGTCCTAGACGATCTCCCAGAAGCCCCCGAGCCCTGGGCCGAACGGGCTTTAGAAATATTAAGCGATCGCCGTCCCGATATAGCCTTCACCTCGGAAGCCTACGGGGAACCTTGGGCCCGACTGATGGGAGCCAGTCACCGAGCGATCGATCCCCCGCGACAAAACTATCCAATTTCGGGGACTCAACTGCGGACCGCTTTAGCAGAAAACTGGCAAATGCTGACGCCCGGTGCCAAAGCCTATTTTGCCAAGCGAATCTGCGTTTTAGGAGTAGAATCAAGCGGCACTACTACTTTAGCGATCGCCTTAGCGCAATATTATCAAACCGTCTGGGTGCCAGAATACGGTCGCTGGTACTGGTTCGGCAGGCGATACGCGCCCCATGCAGAAAATTGGGATAGTTATGAATTCGTTGGAATTGCCCAAGGGCAGCTAGGAATAGAAGACGCCCTCGCCACCCGCGCCAACAAACTCGTTATCTGCGACACGGATCCGACTGCGACTTACGTTTGGCATCGGCGCTATCTCGGTAAAGATTCTCCGTTGGTGGAGCAAATTGCTAGGAGTCGCCGCTACGATCTGTATGTTTTGACCGAACCGGACTTCGAGTTCGTGCAAGACGGAACCAGAGAAAGCAAGCATCTACGACAGTTAATGCACCAAAACTTTATAGAAGTCTTAGAAAAATGGAAAAAGCCGTATATTAGAGTGGGAGGCGATCGCTCGAACCGAGTCTCGAAAGCCGTAGAGGCGATCGAACCTTTATTAAATTTTCCACCTTTGAGAGAAAGTTCGTAGTAATCGCTTTAGCGATCGCTATTTTTATCGCTAAAGCGATTACTACAAACTAGCAAATACGCGGCAACTGTTCCCCGCTCAACATATCAACAATGCGACTCGCCCCAATTTGGCTCTGCATCGTCACCAAACCCATACTCCCGCCGGCACTCCTACCAGTCACCTTGCCAATAACGGCCCCAGTAGCATCCGTATTAAAACTATTAATAATTTCCAAAGCGCGATCGCCATCCTTCTCCGAGACAAAAGCCACAAACCGTCCCTCGTTAGCCACATAAAGGGGGTCAAAACCCAAAATCTCGCAAGCGCCCCGCACGTCTTCGCGAACCGGAATCAAATTTTCATCTATATTAACCCTCACCCCTCCAGTGGAAGCAATCTCGTTCAAGGCGCTTGCCAAACCGCCGCGAGTCAAATCTCGCAAACAGCGCACCTCTACCCCAGCCTCCAAAAGCGCCAACACCGCCGGGGCCACCGACGCAGAGTCGCTCTCAATAGTCGTCTCGAACTCCAACCCCTCTCTAACTGCCATAATAGCGATGCCGTGACGTCCGAGATCCCCATTAATAATAATAGCATCCCCCGGTCGAACGCTCTGGGGAGCGATTAATTGTTCGCGAGCGATCGCTCCCACCCCAGCAGTATTAATAAAAATACCGTCGCCCTTACCTTTATCCACAACCTTAGTATCCCCAGTGACGATCCGAACTCCCGCTATTTCTGCGGCTTGTTGCATCGATCGCACCACCCGCCACAAAGTCTCCATCGGCAACCCTTCCTCCAAAATAAAACCCGCGCTCAAATAAAGAGGACGGGCCCCGCTCATGGCCAAATCGTTAACAGTGCCGTAAACCGCCAGAGAACCTATATCGCCTCCAGGAAAAAACAAAGGATTAATGACATAAGAATCAGTAGTAAAAGCTATTTTCCCCGGTGGTAACTGTAGCGCCACAGAATCATGTTGTACTATTTCTTCCTTTCCTTCTTTCTGGGAAGTCGCGCCGAAAGCAGGAGCGAACATTTGATTAATTAACTGATTCATCAACTTACCCCCCCCACCGTGAGCGAGCAGCACTTTCGGATATTGCTGGATGGGAATAGGACAAGAAAGACTAAAATCTTCTATTTTTTCCATAAATCAACGTACAACGCGGCTATTGCCTGTTTTCTCCCTTTCCCGTAGAACAGGCCAGAATGCCTGTTCCCTGTTCTCTGTGGGTTGGGTTGAACTAGAGTGCCACCCAACCGACAGAGTATCAACTCGTTGCCCGCTGGCGATCGAGTCCCGACTTTACCCAATTAATACAGTCGTATTCCGACTCAAATATTTTAGGTGCTGCCACATTTTCCAAACGATTTGCCTTATAATGGTCGTAGAAATATTTATCCCCTTCGCGATAAATAATTATCAAATCTTGGGAATAAGTGTATCGCCACTTAAAATAATCTCCCCGCGAAGCCACATCGGAATATTTATCTAAATGCTCTTTAGCAATTTTAACAATTTTTTCAAAGCTATTAGCAAATAAACCAGTCGGATTTTCTACTTTATGAAAATCTCCTTTGTGTCCCAATTCCGACAGTAATTTATAGGAATAAATTGACTGGGAACCGGTCGCGGCCAAGACAAATGGAATTATTAAATGTCCTTTGTATGAAACAGATTTTTCGTAAAAAAACCTAATCATCGTATTTTGGTTGAATTTTATTTTTTATAGATCGCCGACAATTATAACATAAAAATTTTTTCCAGGCAAGGTAAGCCCGAAACTCCCCCCGCGCGGGAAGCAGGCTACCAGTAGAGCGATCGCCCCAAACCCATTCTCAACTATCAGCCCTTATGGCTTATGTCGATTTTATTTCCCAATGCACCTACGCGAATTTACTGAATGGGGCAGAGCTTATTTTTTAGCTAAAGTCGTCGAAAAGCCTCACACTATAATCTAAGATTTAGTGTGAGATGAATCGACGGTAAATTAATGGGGTTCAATGCCCCATTAATTTACAAATATTGCTTTTTGTTCAAAACTCAAAAATTGATGTTATCATAAAAAGGATAAAGGTAACGTTTATAGTAATGCGGACCGCTTACCAGTACAAGCTTAGGCCCAATAAAGACCAAATAGCCACAATCGAGTTGTGGCTGGATTTACTGCGCCGACAGTACAACTATC
>CALKCV010000324.1 GCA_938083405.1 uncultured Microcoleaceae cyanobacterium
ATTTATTTGTACGGCAGCAAGCCGGAGGTTTTGGAGGCTTTGTCGGGGAAATTGCGCGATCGCTACCCAAACCTCATCATCGCCGGTTCTCAACCTTCGAGGTTTAGAAAAGTCTCTCCAGAAGAAAAGCTAGAAATTGCTAAAGAGATTCGCGACAGTGGGGCTGCTATTACTTTGGTAGGTCTGGGCTGTCCGCGACAAGAGGTATGGGCCTACGAATATCGAGATGAGTTACCGATGCCGTTGTTAGCTGTTGGGGCGGCTTTTGATTTTCATGCGGGGTTGCTGCCCCAAGCACCAAAAAAACTCCAAGACTTAGGTTTGGAGTGGTTTTATCGGTTGGTGCAAGAACCGAAACGCCTCTGGAAGCGGTATTTGTTTTTAAATCCTTATTATGTAGGGCTGATAAGCTTGCAGATGTTGAAGTTGCGCCAGTTTGACCCAACAAAAGTGCCGCAACCTCAACAAGAAATCCTGTACGGTTAATAGGCCCCTTGTTTGCCCAAGACTACTTTAACAGTCTTAAACAAAATCTGGATATCCATCAATAGAGACCAATCATTGATGTACATCATATCCAAACGAAAGGCATTTTCAAAATCAACGATATTGGAACGACCGGATACTTGCCACAAACCGGTAATGCCTGGCAGAACGTTGTGGCGAGCAAAATGGTGGGGCTTAAATCCTTCGACGTCGCGAAGTGGTAGGGGTCGCGGTCCTACCAAACTCATTTCACCGATGAGGACGTTAACAAGTTGGGGCAGTTCGTCTAAGCTGTAGCGGCGGAGGAATTTACCTACTTTAGTGATGCGGGGATCGTCTTTCATTTTGAAGATGGTTCCGCCTTTGATTTCGTTTTTGGCTTCTAGTTCCTTCATCAATTCCTCCGCGTTAACTACCATCGTGCGGAATTTCCAAACTTTGAAATGTCTGCCGCGGAGGCCGACGCGGGTTTGTTTGAAAAATATCGGTCCTGGGTCGTCGAGTTTGATGGCGATCGCGATTATTAATAGCAGAGGACTTACTAATATGGTAATTATGGCTGCCACGACAAAATCAAAGGCTCGTTTGAGGACAAAGTCGCTGCCAATAATAGCTGGAGGGCTAAATTTTATCGTCGGCATCCCACCAATCATTTCTATGTGGGGGACTTGACTGCTGATGTTTAACCCCACTGGCAAAAATCTCATGTGAATGCCAAGAGTTTTCAGACTCCAGAAAACGTCCATCTGTTCGCCGAGGGACTGCCAGGAACAAACAAAGATTTCTCCTACACCGGACTCTGATATGTCTTTGAGGATGTTCGGCCAGCGATCGTAATTTTCTTTTAAGGATAAATCCACTTGACCTATAATCTCAAATTCTTGACGAGTTACCAACTTTAACGCTATTTTCGCTACTAAAGTGTCTTGGGGGGAACCGATGAGGTAAATTTTACGAGTGACTCTTCCTTGATGGCGAAGGCTGGTAATAATTTGTTCTGCTGCAAGGCGACCGGTTAGTACAAAGATTAGGCTAAAAAACCAAGCTAGCAAAAAAGTCGAACGAGAAATAAATACACCTGGTTCGTATAAATAAAAAATCAGTATTAAAATTATTTGCGCTAGGGTGAGGCTTTTGATTAGCTGAGGAAAACGACGACGTTTGTAGCGCTCTCCATAGAGTCCTGCCGCTAAGATCGTAGCCAGTGTAATTCCTAATATGGGCAGCAAGAAACCAGGTTCTTGAATGCTATTTCCCCAGAGTTGAAAAGAGCGAACTTTTTCTAATTCATCTATTCTATAATTAACAATTTGGGCTAGCTTCCATGCAAGAGATACTAAAAATGCGTCTAGCATTAGAAAAGCAAAACCCCGAAGCCAACCAATACCTAGACCGCGACTTAGGCGAAGAAACTTCTCCGCTGCCCTTCGATCGCTCAACTGTATTTTGCTGGATGGATAAGTAGTTTTTTTTGAGTTATCTTGCTGGTCAAACATCTTATCGATTACCAATATTGATTACATTTTTTGATAGCAAATACACTCTTAGTCTGGCTTTTTAGCTGCAATACCCAGACAATAATAAATAACTTCCCCCTTTTTTTTCTATCTTTTTAGATTTTTAATTGACTTCGCCGCAGTTGTCGGAAGCAACAGGTGGAGGGCACAGTAAAGAGCGAATAATGAAAAATGTGGGAAAGCGGCGATGTCTAATGTATTGGGGAGCGATCGCTACCCGTTTACCACTTAATTTTCTTATCATCTCTCAAACTTTGCATCCGCCATTTTGCTGAATAATTAAGATAAAACAGATTTTTTCGATCGCTTACCGCCCGGCATAAACGCTCATTGGTTCTTTAATAAACCGAATGTAAAGATGCTTAAAAGTTGACTTGATTACCCGTGGCATTCCAAAATCAATGGGCACTAAAGCGGATGGTAACTTCCAATCTTCTATCTGGAGTTCTTCAGGTCTCAAAAGGGGGAAATCTATATCGGCGACTTCGGGACAAAGACCCATTTTTTGAGAAACAGCCACAGTGGGTACTTTCCCAGGATTAACCCCAATAATATCGAGTATTGACCTATCCAGAGCAAACACATCCTCAGAAGCACCCAAAATTCCCAGGTCGCGGGGTTCCCCACCGCTAGGCCCGTTGCCCTCATGCCCGATGATACCATCAATCAGGGTTAAATCTGGATTTATGGCCCGTGCGGTTTCCACCAGCATTTGGCCGAAGCGGTTGGCATCTTTGCCTGCTTCCATGTGCCACCAAGCTTTCATTTTCCCGGGGACGCAGCCAAATAGGTTTTTCACCCCCATTGTCATTGTTAGCTGAACGTGGGATTTTATCTTTGGTAAATTAATAACGACATCGGCTTCCATTACTTCTTTACTCAGTCGCAAATGGTTAAATTTATTACATTTGGCGCCCATGGTTTCGTAACGTTTGCCGTGGAATTCTATTACTGGCAAATTGAGTTCTTCTAATAGGGCTAAATAACCGTTGGCTTTGGCAACGCCGATGGCGCTGCCAAAAGCCGGACTGTCTCCTAAAAATGGTTTTCCACCCGCTTCTATTACCATTTTGGCAACGCAGTAAACCACTTCAGGGCGGGTGACGCATTCTTTTGTGGGGCGCGAACCTGTGAGTAGATTGGGTTTTAGGAGGACGCGATCGCCTTCTTGAACAAAAGCTTTGATACCTCCTAAAGGTTCCAGGAGGGTTTCTATTGACTGGTTTAAGGATTTTAAATCGTAGGATTTAGCTCCTATAAAACTAACAGCAGACATGATGTTATAATTAATAGTGGATAATTGGCAATTATGAAATGATTAATTTGGTATTTTGCCTAATTAACCATTATTGAGATAATAGCTTTATCTCGCACCGCTACGTTGTAGGGCGGTGATTTGCTGGCAGTCTGATAATACGCTGGCGCCTTGTAGTTGAGTAATAGGTGGTTTGATTTCCATTTTTACCACTCTTTCCGTAGCAATACAAATTGTCTTATCTAGTAAATGTAAAGTCAACCACCGTTTTTGTAAAAGACTCGGAAGTTGCTGCGCGAATTCTGCTGGTGACATGGGAATGCTAAATGTTTCTGTATGACCTTCGATATAAGAAAAGGTGACTTGTGTATTGTTTTCTTGGGCATATTTGGCAAAAGAACCTTTCATAGTTTTTGCTCCAAATTTTGGTAATTACAACGATTTTTAGATTTTAATTTGTGGCTTTATTTATGGATCGATCGTAGTAATCGCTTTAGCGATTCATATTTATCAATCGCTAAAGCGATTACTACAAACAAGCGTTCTGGCATTAAAACTATTTTATTATCATTTATTGGGTGAAATGTCAATGGCATTTTAGTATGAGGAAAAAAGATACTTTTAGTAAAACTTTTACAAAGGTAGATTGGGCCCTCGGAAGCAAACCCAAATTAAGCCCCCGGGATCGTCCGTTGGCAGCGGGAATTTTCCATAAAGATTGCTGTTGGGGACTAGCAATTTAATAACATACTCGGTTAAACAAAATTGTAGGTTGCGCTACGCTCTGCCCAACCTACAGAATACTAAAGACTACAGGCTATCCTATAAGTATTGGCCAAGAAACCGGGTTTTTCCAACAGTACCTTCGCCAACATGAAAAATGCCGATGAATTGTAGGTTGGGTTTCGTACCTCAAACTAACCAATTATAAGCATTCAGATATAAGAAACCGGGTTTTTTGAACAATAAGTAGTCATGCAAAATTAATTACATAAAATTATTCCTTATTTCCCCGTAGAACAGGCATCTTGCCTGTTCGGTATGTGTAATTAATTTTGCACAGGTACTTACCAACGCCCTCAAGAAAAAATACCATTCGTAGGTTGGGTCAAGGGCAGCGAAACCCAACATCTTCCTTGGGTTACGCTACGCTGCACCCAACCTACAAGAAAAATGGCGAAGGTATTGTTGAAAAAACCCGGTTTCTGGCGGGCGAGGAACGCCAAGAAGCAAAAATGGCGAAGGTATTGGTATTAAAAACCGGGTTTCTAGATTCTACTTTTCCCCTTTACCTCAGACGTGCGACCCTCATCTTTTCGCCAATTCTAGTAAGT
>CALKCV010000325.1 GCA_938083405.1 uncultured Microcoleaceae cyanobacterium
CCCCTCTCCTAAAATATCCTCGTCTCCCTTGCCCCCTCGAATAAAATCTGCCGCTTGGGAACCTCTAATGGTATCATCGCCACTAAGACCTAAAACTCCTCCGGGAAAAACATCGGCCGCCTGCTGGACCGTCAATACCTCGTTATCGGACTCCGAGGTTCCCAGCAAACGAGGTAATGGTTCTAAAAAATCCGGTGTCAGTACCATAGTAAAATATCTCCAGTTTGTTTAGAGTGCTACATCTTCTTCTATTTTGCCACGGGCAACGGTAGGATGTGGCGCTATCGCCAAAAGATCGGCCTTTTAGCTTATGTCTATTATCCAAGTCGAACATCTCAGCAAAATCTATCCCGTAGCCATCAAAGAACCGGGACTCAAAGGAACCCTGCGCCACTTCTTCCGTCGCACCTACCGTCAAGTAAAAGCGGTTCGGGACGTCACTTTCAATATTGACGCAGGGGAAGTCGTGGGGTTCCTCGGTCCCAACGGTGCCGGTAAAACTACGACCCTGAAAATGCTGACCGGTTTAATTCATCCCTCTGAGGGTAGAGTTATGGTGGGCGATCGCGTGCCTTTCGACCGACAAGCCCCTTTTCTACAAAATATCACCCTAGTCATGGGGCAAAAACAACAGTTAATCTGGGACTTACCAGTTTTAGACTCCCTAAAAATCAACGCCGCCGTTTACGGCATCTCGGACAAAGAGTACCGCCATCGGTTGGGAGAACTAACGGAGATGCTGTCCCTGACAGACCAATTAAAACAACCAGTGCGCAAGCTATCTTTAGGCCAGCGGATGAAAGCGGAGTTAATGGCGGCATTGATCCATAGGCCGCAAGTGCTATTCTTAGACGAACCAACTCTGGGCTTAGACATTAACGCACAAGTGGCAGTGAGACAATTTCTGCAAGAATACAATCAAAAATATGGCGCGACGGTATTATTGACGAGTCATTACATGGCAGATATTACTGCTTTGTGCGAGCGAGTTTTATTAATTTACGAAGGTGAATTAATCTACGATGGCAGTTTGGACGGGTTGTTGGACAGGTTCGCCCCCTATCGGGAAGTTAAGGTAGAATTAATTAATCCCGAACCAGAAGACCCGGAGGAATTTAAACGACGTCTATCGAGTTATGGCGAAGTGGAATCTTTAGACGGTCAGTCGGTGCGTTTTTTGGTCAAGCGAGAAAAATTGACCGATACCGTCGGGCGAATTTTGGCTGATTTAGAAATATTAGATTTAACTGTCACCGATCCGCCGATAGAAGAAGTCATCGGTCGCGTATTTAGCAGCGGAACAGTTGACAATTAATAATTAATAATTAATAATTGGGTTATTGGTAGGAGTTGGCAGCGGATTTTGCAGAGGATTTAACGGATGGGTTGGTGGTGCGGTAAAAAAGCTGATTTGTAGTAATCGCTTTAGCGATTTAAAGAGGTTAAATAGCAAGGCAAAAATACGGAAAAAATTTTTAAAATTTATGGTATCGAAAAGCCTGTTCGTAGTAATCGCTAAAGCGATTGTATAAAATGGATTAGAATCGCGAAGAGCGATCGCTACGAACTAATCTCAATCGCTCTTCGCGATTACTACGAACTAATCTCAATGGCTAAAGCGATTACTACGAACTAATCTCAATGGCTAAAGCGATTACTACGAACAAACAAATAACCATGAAAAAAACAATCAAAATTGTCAAAACATTCCTCTCAATTTATTACGCTTTTGTGCTGGAATACCGGGCAGAAATATTTTTATGGGCTTTATCTGGATGCTTGCCATTTATTTTAATGGGAATCTGGGTTGAGGCTGCTGAAGAAGGAAACTTTGCTTTAAATTCAGTGCAATTTGCTCGTTATTTCCTGGTGAGTTTCATTGTCAAACAATCTAACGTTGTTTGGGTTATTTTTGACTTTGAGAATGAGGTTGTACGGGGCACTTTATCGCCTAAATTGTTACAACCAATAGACCCAGTTTGGCATCATGTGGCCGGTCATTTGACCGAAAGGTTGGCACGATTCCCTTTTATTGTGGGGATTATTTTGTTGTTTTTCGCTCTGTATCCAGAAGCTTTATGGTGGCCAAAAATAGGCGATTTGTTGCTATTTTTGGTAATTCTCATCTTTGCCTTTGCTCTGCGGTTTTTGATTCAATATACCTTTGCCATGTTGGCTTTTTGGACGGAACGGGCTAACGCGATCGAGACTTTGTGGTTTCTGTTTTATCTCTTCCTCTCGGGTATGGTTGCCCCACTGGAAGTTTTTCCCGAAACTATTCGACAAATAGCCCTTTGGACTCCCTTTCCTTATTTAATTGATTTTCCTACTTCTCTATTAATAGGTTTGCCAGTTAATGTGGGACAAGGTTTATTGGTGATGCTCGGTTGGTGGGTCTTGTTCTTTGTCTGCAACCGTTGGTTGTGGCGCAAGGGGTTGCGGCGATATTCGGGGATGGGGGCTTGATAATTAACAATTAATAATTAATAATTAACAATTGGGTTATTATATCAATTAACAATTAACAATTAACAATTAACAATTGGGTTATTAGCGTAGCAAACCTTAACCTGACTTGCATTGCCATCCGGCATGGAGTTTTAAGAAACCGGGTTTTTGCTAAAAACCCGGTTTCTGGAATGGGATAAATATTGTAAAAACCCAATTCCCATCGCCCCCTAACAACCCAATTATTAATTGTTAATTGTTAATTGTTAATTGTTAATTGGATAGCGTTCCATAACGAAAGACTCCGCCGAAAAGCGATCGCTAATTTCCCCATCCAAAGTCGCCGCCAACAGATCGTCCAATATCTCTCGATATATCGGCCCCGGTTTATAACCAAACTCCTTGAGATCCTTTCCATTCAAAGGAGCCTTAACGTCAGCCCATTTAGTCAAATACTGCCAAAGAAGGCGGCGCACCCACCGGGGACACTGGACGGCCATTAAAATTAACATCTCCAAACCGAACTCCCGAAACAACCAGACAAGCCGCGAAGGCCGATCGCTCAAAGGCAAACTCTCTATTACCCGACCTTTCGCCGACTCCAAATTTTCCAACCGTTCGATACTATCCACCGGCAACTGGAGATAGTTCGCCACCACTCCCCGAAACTCAGGAGCCAAATAAGCAATTATAACCTCCAAGCGCATTTGCCAGTGGGGCAAATTATGGAGAGAGTCGAAACGGCGCAAACAGCGATCGAGCGATCGAACCTGCAGCCACAACTGCCGGTCCAACTCCAAAGTCGGATGAATGCAGCGCAAAGCCCCCAAATCTCCCAACATTTCCAAAGCCGGCTGCCAATACCCCGCCTCCAGAATGTACTTTAACTCGCTCTTAAGCCTAGTTTCCAAAGCTGGGGCGCGGCGATTTTCCGAAGGACGTTCGTAAACCCCGCTATTAATCGCATAGCGAATATACCCCTCCGTCTGGGCTTCGAGGTCGAAACCCAAACGCACCGCAAAGCGAACCGCCCGATAAATGCGAGTGGGATCTTCGATAAAACTATTAGCGTGCAAAACCCTAATTTGGCGCTGGCTCAAATCCGACAAACCGCCAAAAAAGTCCAACAACTCCCCGCAGCGAGGGGATGTCAGCCGCACCGCCAAAGCATTAATCGTAAAATCTCGCCGATACAAGTCCTGGCGAATAGAGCTCGCCTCCACCACGGGGTTAGCGGCAGGATAAGGATAAAACTCGGTCCGCGCCGTGGCAATATCGATCCACAAAGAATCGCGGATCGGGTCGTTATGCCACAGCAGGGCTGCGGTTTGGAAGCGCCCGTGAACCTCCAAGCGAGCTTCTGGATAAAGTTTTTGCACGGCTTTCCCCAACTCCACTGCTGGAGGATTAGTTTCGTCTCCAGAAGATTTTAAAGATTTTAACTGCTTGCTCGCTGCCTCCTTTTTCTCCGCCAGACTCTCCCAACAACCATCTACCACCAAGTCGATATCGCTCAACATCAAAGTTTCCTCGCCTTCCCCCAGAAGCACGTCTCGCACCCCGCCGCCGATGAGATAAAGCTGCCACCCCCGTTCCTCCGTCAATTCGGCGATATTGGCGAGCAACTCCCAGAGTTCGGGGGCGAGGCGCTGTTGTAAAGTTTGCCGAATGGAGGTACTGGTTAAGCCCTGATGGTGCTGGTACTTCTGGGTGGGGCGCTGTTGCTGGTGCAATTCTCGCAAAACGTCCGTGCGAGTGACGATGCCTGCCAAACGACCGTTTTCGATAACCGGCAGCCGTCCGATGTCGTAAGTTACCATCAATTCTTCGATTTCCGGCAGAGTCGTTTCTGGGAGAATGGTTTTGAGTTGCGGCGTCATGTAGCCTTTGACCGGGGCGTGGCTGAAACCGTGGTGGAGGGCGATGTCGATGTCGCGCCGGGAGATAATGCCGACCAATTCTCCGGCGGCATCCACTACGGACAAACCGGAATGACCGTAACGCAGCAAGATCCGATGGGCTTCTCCCACGGAGGTTTCTGGGGGAATGGTTCGGACGGGGGATGACATCAATTCTCTCGCGCTGGGAGGCTGAGGGATTTGTTCGGTGAGTCGTTCTAAGGTTTCTTCGAGTAATTTTCTCGGTTCGGCGGTTTTCGTCGTCACCGAGGCGGCCCGGGGGTGACCTCCACCGCCCAAGGGTTTGAAAATGCCATTGAGGTTGGTCTTTTCGATCGCCGATCGCCCCACTATAGTCAGGCGAGTTTCTTCTCCTGGCTGGCAAAGAACGCAGTTTGCTAGCAAGATGGCATCTGCTTCCGCGATTTCCATCAGTTGGGAGGTCGCGCCCGAGAGACCGGGTACGACTTCCTCCGTTTCTAGCAAAACCCAGACGATGTCGTAGGTTCTGACAGTTTTTCGCTCCAGTTTATCCAGGGCGTTTTTAAGTAATTGTTGCAATTCCGGGGAGAAGGAAGGTTTGGCGTACTGAGCGATCGCCGTCAAACTCGCCCCGCGTTCCATCAACCAAGCTAATGCTAAAGCATCTCTGGGGGTGGAATGGTCGAAGGTGAGGGAACCCGTGTCGGCGTGGATGGCCAGGGCCATGATCGTTGCTTCTGCGGGAGTGAGGAAGTTTTCCGCGGGGCGATCGGGTATTAGTTGGGATTTATTTGCTTCGAGTTGCTGCAACCTTTCTACTATTAGAGTAGTAGTTGCTCCCACTGGTTCGATATAGGCGGCAGTGGCAACGATATCTTGTCTCGTTTCCAGGTGATGGTCGAAGACTACTACATCCGTGACGTTGGGTAAATCTAACCATTGGGCTGCCTTGCCCAAGCGCGATTTTGTTTGTACGTCCACTATATAAATAGTTTGAATTTTTGTTGGTTCCACGCAGCGAGTTTCGATGGTGGCAAATTCGTCTCGGTGGAGGGCGAGAAATTCTCGTACTGTCGGATGGCAGCCTCCAGCCATGAGGATCCGGCTTCCTGGATGCAGCCGGGTGAGTCCCACCGCCGCCCCCAGGGCATCAAAGTCCGCCGTTCTGTGACACAAGATTAAGTCCATTTATTTCTGCTAACCACGCTTCGTTAGATTTTAACTTACCATTTTCCCTTTCTGTAGGCGATCGTACTCGCGCTCATACTCTTAATTCTACTCGATTAAAAATATAAAATAGATTGAGCAGCGCAAATTTGGCAACAAACACCAATTTATGGTTTAATAATTTGAGTGCTTTAGGGCTCAATTAATTGACGGGAAAAAACCAAGTAAAGGATAAAATA
>CALKCV010000326.1 GCA_938083405.1 uncultured Microcoleaceae cyanobacterium
ATAAAGTGGTAATGTCTTTTTCTTTCGCAGCCGACAACTCATCCACTTTCGCCGTGTATTTGTCTGTCAGCTTTTGAATTTCATCTTGCAAATTTCGCGACTCATCTTTGGAGATATCGCTACTTTTCTCCTGCTTGCGCACCGAGTCGATCGCATCCCGACGAACGTTGCGGACGGACACTTTGCCTTCTTCGGCTAACTTGCCTACCTGTTTTACCAGTTCTTGACGGCGATCGCTCGTCAGTGTCGGAATATTTAGCCGCACTGCCGAACCGTCGTTATTAGGAGTTAGGCCCACATCTGACAGAGAAATTGCCTTCTCTATTAGACTTAAGCTTGTGGGATCGAATGGTTGAATGATGATGGTACTGGCATCCGGCGTATTGATACTGGCCAGAGACTTCAGGGGAGTAGGACTTCCGTAATACTCCACCATCACCCGATCTAATAGAGATGCGTTGGCCCGTCCCGTCCGCACGGTATTGAAAGACTGTTGAGCAGCCTCAACGGCCTTTTTCATTTTAGTTTCAGTTTCTGATAGGTTCACAAAGACCTCCGACAAAGGTTCCAATAGATTCTCCCATCACGGCCCGGCGAATATTTCCCCGTACCGAGAGGTCAAATACAATAATAGGTATATTGTTTTCCTTGCAAAGAGCGATCGCCGTACTATCCATTACTCTTAAATCTTGGGCCAAGACATCTGCATAAGTAAGGTTTTCATAACGCTTGGCCTCTGGATTTAGCTTGGGATCGGAATCGTACACTCCATCAACCTTGGTGGCCTTAAAGATTACTTCCGCATCAATCTCTGCGGCCCGTAAGGCTGCAGTGGTGTCCGTAGTAAAAAAAGGATTCCCCGAACCCGCGCCAAAAACTACCACCCGCTTTTTTTCCAAGTGGCGGATAGCTCGACGGCGGATGTAGGGTTCGGCCACTTCCTGCATGGCGATCGCTGTTTGTACTCTGGTGGGTACTCCTGCTTGTTCCAGGGCATCCTGCAAGGTAATGGCATTCATTACTGTGGCAATCATGCCCACATAGTCTGCTGTTGCCCGATCCATTCCTTTAGAAGCAGCTTTAACCCCTCTAAAGATATTACCCCCGCCGACTACAATAGCCAGATCGATTCCATTGGCCACTACTTCGGCTACTTCCTGGGCGATGTCTTGAACTACTACCGGATCGATGCCATAGCCCAAACTTCCCATTAAGGCTTCGCCGCTGAGTTTTAGCAAAACCCGTTGATAAACTTTCCCCATGCCTTGTTGGTTTTCTCAACTCAAGTTTCCAACATAAGATACCAGGAATGAGGACGCTACTGAAAGATATTTTGGGGAATGGGGAATCGCCAATGGAGAATTTTCCCAAACGAGCGTAAAAATCATACCATTAATCCTTGAATATTTTCCGACAATATGGTATATAAAATGAAAGTTAATTCTGTTTGGCTCGAAAACAACGGAAGGGTTCGAGCAGGCTTATTTGCTATTTCCATAAGCACCGGATAGGATCGACTCAATGAACTATTGCCTAAAAAAATAAGAAAAATAAGAAATGACAGCGATCGCTTCTACCTCAGTATTGCCGTTCCTTGGGAGTGAATTTGTACCGGAGTACCCCCAAGCCCGAGTCGCTATTTTGCCAATTCCCTACGAAGCCACTACCACCTATCGACGAGGTTGTAAAAACGGCCCGGCAGCTTTTTTAGAAGCTTCCCAGCAACTCGAAGACTACGACGAAGAACTAGACCGGGAAATTGCGTCGGAAGTGGGCATCTATACCGTCGAACCTATTGCCGACACGGCCAATGGCCAACAGGTCTCGGCCGAAGAAATGCTCGATGTTACTGAAAAAACCGTAGAAAAGCTAGCAAGGGACGGCAAATTCGTCATCGCCGTCGGTGGAGAACACAGCATTACCACTGGCATCGTCGAGGCCTATCGAAAGCTTTACCCCGGAGAACCCTTCACGGTGGTTCAGATAGATGCCCACGGGGACTTGCGACACGAATATGAGGGTTCTATTTACAATCATGCTTGCGTGATGCGGCGCATAGTCGATATGGGCCTGCCAACTGTCCAAATTGGCATACGGGCTATTTGTAAGGAAGAAGCGGACTTAATTAAGGAAAAACAGCTTACTGTATTTCGGTCTAGGGAAATAGCAACTCAACCAGACTGGGTGGAAAGGGCTATTTCTAGCATCAAAACTAAACGGATTTTCTTAACCATAGACCTCGACGGCATCGACCCTACTCTCATCCCGGGAGTGGGGACTCCCGAACCCGGGGGTTTAAATTGGTTCTCTCTAACCGCATTTTTACGGAGGACGTTCGAGTCCTACGAGGTTGTTGGCTGCGACATTATGGAATTAGCGCCCATTGTAGATTCAGTAGTTTCCGAGTTTACAGCAGCCAAATTAGCTTATAAACTAATAGGATATCAGGCCTTGGCTAGAGGCTGGTTCAGAACTTAACCGATGCCATTTTTATTTTTGGGTGTAACATATTCGGTAATTGGTAATAGCAATTTAAGAATGTATGAGATACGATTTTTCGATCCCCCCCAGCCCCCCTTTTTAAGGGGGGAGCCAGAAAAATTTAAAGTCCCCCTTTTTAAGGGGGATAATGGTGGCTCGTAAATTTACCTTATCGATTCAAGAATTGTTATAATAGCGTTTTTTAACTATTACCGATTTAAGAGAGTTTATTACTAATTGCAATTAACTGTTTCGCGCATCAACAAAAATGGTATCGGCGCGAGTCAAAATAAGGGTGCATTTCATTTTTGCAAAAATACTGTTATTAAATTTTTATCGTTCTTCTCAAATATTTTGAATTGAGGAAGATTGCGATCGCCTAGAATCGGTAAATTGCAAGATTTAGATGCACCCTTGGTAACTGCCCTATTAGAAAGATGAGATTACTGGAAATGAGTGGAACTGAAATTAACAGCTATGCACCGGATTTTGAATTGCCTGGAGTTGATGATGAGGTTCACCATTTAGCTCGATATCTGGAAAATTATCGGGCTGTTGGTGTCATATTTATGTGCAATCATTGCCCTTATGTGCGGTTATATTTAGACCGCATCAAACAACTGCAAGGGGAACTTAAACCACAAGGCATTACTTTAATTGGTATTAACGCTAACGATGCGGACAAATATCCCGACGATAGTTTCGAGAGTATGAAGGCTTTCGCTGCGGAAAACGAACTCAATTTTCCTTATATTCGGGATGTGACCCAGGATGTGGCTCATAGTTTTGGCGCTGGAACTACTCCAGAAGCTTTTTTGTTAGACCGTGAGGGTAAGTTGCGCTATCGAGGTTTAATAGATGATAACGCTAACGACCCAGACGGGGTGAAGGAGCCTTATTTACGTCAGGCGATCGCTCAGTTGCAGTCCGGGGAAGCGGTAAACCCGACTGCTACGGAGGCGATCGGTTGTTCGCTTAAGTGGCGCGACTAAAGTTAACCCCCGGGCGTAGCAAAACCCGGGGGCTTTTTGTGTTTTATCCTACCGGTTGGCGAGATGCATGACAGGCGAGACGCCCGTCCTACATGACAGGCGAGACGCTACATGACAGGCGAGACGCCTGTCCTACCGGTTGGCGACCCAAGGGCGCAAAAGTTCTACGGCAATTTGCCATCGGTTATCGTTTTCTTTAACTACGTCGTGGCGATCGAGAGTCTCCAGGGCGGCTTGCAAGCTGGCGCTATCTATCCGAGTTGCATTGCCGAGGGCGGCGAGGGTTAAACCTTCGGGGTGAGGTGCCAGGGCGGTTAATATTTCCTGCTGACCTTTGGCACCTTGGGCCGCTTGGTCCCAGACGCCGGTAAAGTAGTACCGACCGTGTCCGTAAAAGTCGGGGTTGTCGATGACGGCTTCTACGTCTTCTTTCGTAAATATGTTTTTCTGGGGGCGTCCGGTCTCGAATGTAAGTTCGTTGTAGCGGCGGACTAGGAGAAATCCTGCGAGTTGAACCAGATAGGGTTGACCGTGGGTGAGTTCGTAAATGCGATCGAGTGCCTCTGGTTCGTAGTCGAGGAGGAAGTCTTCGTCGCCGGGGTTGGCTAAGATTTGCCTGGTTGCGCCGAGGGTGAGGAAACCGACGCGGATGGGAATGATGCTGGCGAAGAAGGGGTGGAAGTAATCTTCGGTCATTTCGTCTAGGGTGTGCAAACCGGCCAGGGCGAAGGCTAGTTTGGGACTCATCTGCACCATCCCTCGGAGAAATCCCATGAAGTCTGGGGGGATTTTTTTGTTGGCGATTAGGGTTTCGATTTTTTCAAATTCGTCTAGGGCGACGATTAAACTGCCGTCGAGGTTGCTGATGACGCGGTTGAGGTAGCGTTCAAAGTTGCGATAGGGGAGGTCGAGGAGGTCGGCATCGGCGGGGGGTTCGAGGTTGACTTCTTTGGCAATGGCATCGGTTATGGCGATGAGGACTTCGCCGACGCCTTGGGGGTTGCTGCCGATGCGGAGGAGGTTGATGTAGGCGAGTTTGACTTTTGCGCCTAAGAGGTTGGCGATGTTGAGGAGGATGGAGGTTTTGCCCATGCGGCGATGGCCGTAGAGGACGATTGATTGGGGGCGATCGGTTAAAATCCAGAGTTCTGTTAGGTCTCTGATGATGTCTTCGCGCCCGACAAATTTTTGGCCTACCACGGGATCGCCAATGGTATAGGGGTTGCGGACTGGTTCGGTTATGTTGATCTGTCCGACTTCGGCGGTTAACTCCAGTAAGGCTTGTTGCCAGTTTTGGGCGATTTCTTTGATGAGTTCTCGTTCTGCCTGGGGGATGGTTTCGATGTTGTCGAGGATGTTTTTGACTTCTCCTTGGGCGCGGTTGAGGGCGAGCGATCGGGCAGATCGAGAGGGGCTACGTTGAAGCATTTGGATATCTGCAATTATTCGTTGCAACGATTTTATAGCTTCCCAGGTGGTGGGGCGCAGCAAGGGTTGTGTTGGTAAAGGTGGTAATTCTAGGTTGGCGATAGTCGCTAGTTCTTTGGCGTTATGAAAGCTTGCCAGAGTTTGAGCTAAGGCGAATATCTCTTCTCCATAGGGAAGACGGCGCACTACGGCAAAAGCTTCTATAGCTTTTTCTGGTTCTTTTTGATGCAAATACCAGAAGCCGGCAGCAGCAGCATGGGGAAGAGTATCGAGACGAGTTTGGCTCTTAGTTAACCTTATTGTTTGACCGAAAGTTGCCGAAGCAGCATAGACGAGCCTCCAACGGTAGGGATTTCTAGCTAGTTGAGCTACGCGAAATACAACTCGATCTGGGGGGATCTCTTCGAGAACTTGATTAACTGCT
>CALKCV010000327.1 GCA_938083405.1 uncultured Microcoleaceae cyanobacterium
AAAAGTTTTAATCGGCGTCGTCGGTTGCCCGCCATTCTTAATCTCCTCTGGGTCGTAAACAAACAACGTATTCCCCTCCGACTGACAGGGGAAATATCCGTAAACCGCCCGGGGATGCAGCAACTTCTCCTCCACAACTCGCCCCTTCCACTCTTTCAAAATCGGATACACCGTCTCCGCCAAAAAGGCATCGTACTCTTCCCGCGACTGCCCTTGGGGTTTGCGAAACTGCCACTGCCCCACGAACAACGCCTGCAAATCTAAATGCCAGAACAACTCCTCGAAAGGCATATCCTCAGATTCCAAAATGCGAGTGCCCCAAAATGGCGGCGCGGGGCGATCGATATCCACCTCCACGTCGGGCGATCGCTTTGTATCCACGAACACCGGTTCCGCCGGTCCGGCATCCGTCGGAGTCTCCGCTTCCGCTGGTTTCTCCTCCACCGCGACGCCGTTACCGTTTTCCTCCGCAAACTCGCCCAAAAATCCCTGGAAATCTTCCCATTTCTCCTCCGCCTTCGCCGGCATCAACTTATCCATGAAATGCAGGTCGGAAAAGGCATCCTTACCATAAACCACCCGACCTTTATAAGCATTCTGGCAATCCTGATAGACAAATTTAGGCGTCAGCGCCGCCCCGCCCAAAATCACCGGCACCGCGATGCCCTCTTGGTTAAAGGTCTCCAAATTATCCTTCATAAAGGCCGTTGACTTCACCAACAACCCGCTCATAGCGATGCAGTCGGCATTGTGTTCGCGGTAGGCAGCGATGATATTATCCACTGGTTGCTTGATTCCCAGGTTCACCACCTTGTAACCGTTATTGGAGAGGATGATATCCACCAGATTTTTACCGATATCGTGAACGTCGCCCTTAACCGTCGCGATAACCATCGTGCCCTTGGCGCTGCTTTCCCCCGCTTCTTCCTTTTCCATAAACGGTTGCAAATAGGCCACCGCCGCCTTCATGGTTTGCGCCGACTGCAACACGAAGGGTAACTGCATTTGCCCGGAACCAAATAACTCGCCTACGACTTTCATGCCATCCAGCAAGAAAGTGTTGATAATTTCTAGCGGTGGATAGGTTTCTAGGGCTTTTACCAGAGCGTCATCCAAACCGATGCGCTCTCCATCAATGATATGCTGTTTGAGGCGTTCTTCGATGGGTAAGTTGGCATCGTTAGAGCGATCGCGCTTAGTCGTCTTCCCGGCAAACATCTCCGTCAGCTTAGTTAAAGGGTCGTAAACGCAAATATCCCCGTCAAATTTGCGGCGATCGTAAATCAAATCCCGGCAGATATCTTGATGTTCTTTTTCAATTTTTGCCATCGGTAAAATCTTACTGGCGCTAACAATTGCTCCATCCAATCCCACCGCCATTGACTCGTGCAAAAACACCGAATTCAAAACTTGTCGCGCCGCCGGATTTAAACCAAAAGAAACGTTAGAAACTCCTAACAAAATATGACAACCAGGCAACTCTTCCCGAATCCTACGAATGGATTCAACAGTAGCTTTTCCATTCTCCCGGTCTTCTTCAATACCAGTGGAAACCGGCAAAGCTAAAGTGTCGAAAAACAACTCGCGGGCGGGAACTCCGTATTCGATAGCAGCATTATAAGCCCGTTTGGCAATTTCAAATTTCTTATCCGCAGTCCGCCCCATACCATCCTCATCGATGGTACCAATAACTACGCCAGCGCCGTATTTTTTTGCCAACTGTAATACTTTGAAAAAGCGCTCTTCGCCGTCTTCATAGTTAGTAGAATTGAGCAAACATTTACCGCCTGCAACCTTTAAACCTGCTTCCATTTTTTCCCATTCCGTCGAATCCAACATCAGGGGTAAATTAACATTAGTTACTAGGCGAGATACCAACTCGTGCATATCTTTTACCCCATCGCGACCGACGTAATCGACGTTAACATCGAGAATTTGCGCCCCTTCTTTTACTTGGGATTTCGCCAAAGCAACCAACCCATCCCAATCTTCTGCATTGAGCATTTCTCGACACTTTTTAGAACCGCTGGCATTTAGCCTTTCTCCAACGATTAAAAATGAGTTTTCTTGTTCGTAAGTTTGGGAACTGTAGATGGAAGCTGCGGAGGGAGAATAGTGGGAAGTTCGCTCTTTTGGTTTTAGCTCTGCGGCAATTTCAGCTAATGCTTGAATGTGCCCCGGGCGAGTCCCGCAACAGCCGCCAATAACCTGCACTCCTAAGTCTTCGATGAAGTGCATTAATGCCATTTTTAATTCTACTGGCGTCAGTTTATAATGTGCTTGGCCGCCGACATTTTCCGGCAAACCAGCGTTAGGAATGCAGGAGACTATAAAGGGAGAATTTTCCGACAAATAGCGGATATGTTCTTTCATTAAATCGGGTCCGGTGGCGCAGTTTAATCCCAGGATATCGATGGAATAGGGTTCTAAAATTGAAACTACGGCGTTAATTTCCGAACCGACTAACATGGTGCCGAAAGATTCCATGGTTACGGATACCATGATGGGGCGGCGATCGCCTTTTTTCTTAAATACTTCTTCAATGCCGTTTAAGGCAGCTTTGATTTGCAAAACGTCCTGACAAGTTTCGACGATAAATAAGTCAACGCCGCCGTCGAAAAGTCCTTCCGCTTGTTCGGCAAAAGCTGTTTTTAAAGTGTCAAAATCAATATGACCTAAAGTAGGAAGTTTAGTTCCAGGACCTATCGAACCGGCTACAAAACGGGGTTTTTCTGGGGTGGAAAATTCCGCAGTAACGCTCTTGGCGAGTTCGGCCGCGCTTTTGTTTAAATAATAGGCTTTATCGGCTAAATCGTATTCTGCCAAGACAAAACTGCTGGCTCCAAAAGTGTCGGTTTCGATTACATCAGCACCCGCTTCGAGGAAGCCGCGATGGACTGTGGCGACTGCCTCTGGTTTGGTGTGGATGAGGTATTCGTTACAACCTTCGTATTCTGCGCCGCCAAAGTCTTCGGCGGTGAGGTTTTGAACTTGGAGGTTGGTGCCCATCGCCCCATCGAAGACGATGACCGGGCGATCGGGGCTTTGGAGACGTTCGAGAAATGGGCTTTTCATGGCTTTGCGACTTCCTATTTCAGCTATTTTGTTTTATTATAATAGCATAAGAGAAATTAGCCAAGTTTTTTCTTTGGAGGTTAGGAGCAAATTACCGACGGGGAACTTGACTTATAAAGAGTACAAAAAGCTTGGCAATATTTGGAAGTTTTTCTGATTTTATAGTGTAATATTGTTGTTATTAAGTAGGTAGGCAAAAATATTTACATAAAATTATTTCTTATTCCCCCGTAGAACAGGCGTCTCGCCTGTTCCAGATGTCCAATTAATTTTGCACTGGTACTTAACTTTTCATTATGAGGATTTTTATGGAACGAGTAATGACTGAAGAATACATAAGCCCAGAAGAGAGAATGAAACCCAAAATAAGTTCAAAAACTGTCAAGAAAAATCCTGGATATAGTCGTTTGAGCGACGACGAAGTTAGAGAGAATTTAGTCGAAGTAATTAGGCGGGTAATGGTAGAGAAGGAACGCATTGTTGTGGAACTAAATGGAGAAGAAGTCGCGGCGATCGTTCCCATTGACGAGTTCGAGCGTTTAGATTACTTATTAAACGAGCTCAAACCTTCGCAATTCAACCCAGATGAAGAGGATTATTACGCCAACGACACAGCCATCCACTGCATGCGCCCCAAGGAAATTATAGAGAATATCGAGGAAATACTCGCAGCGATCGCGGAGGATAACGAACTATTTGGGTTGCTGCCCCCCCCGAACCTCGGCGGGAAAAAAGTTGATATTTTCATGCCGGTTGCTATTATGATGTCAATGGATTTTTTCTGGATACCAGATTATCTCATGGCTGCTAAAAACGAATTGGAGGTC
>CALKCV010000328.1 GCA_938083405.1 uncultured Microcoleaceae cyanobacterium
TACTCTCTACATAAGTAACGGTCCCTAACTTCATGCCTTCGGAGACTACGGTCTGGGCCGCTTTTACGGCACTCACTGCCATTTCTCCATCTTCCTCTGGCTTTTCTAAGAAGGCCATCGGAGAACCGCCAGAAAAGATGCTGTTGGCGGCCCGGGACACTATTTGTTCTGAGTTTTGGCTGAGGACTTTGGCTATATCTAAACGCTTTGCACCGGAACTGAAGTAGGTGGCTAATTCGCTTAGTTCTCCCCGTCCCAGAAAGCGGTCTTGTTGTTCCGCCCCAGAAATTTTTGATACTGGTACTGTTTGATATAGTTGCGGACGCGCAACTGAGCTTCCTCCACTTGCTCTTTGAGTCATTAGTTTTTTATCGCTCCCTTTTCTGATTGTTACTGCTTTTTTATTCCCCAGAAGGAAGGCAAAAGGTCAAACTAAGTATTTTTACTATTGAGACTTTTTGCCTTTTGCTTCTCTTTTCAGATTAAAATGTTTTGGGTTCATTAACTCGGTTGTTAAAAAACCATTAGGAGATTTAATTTATATACCTAACCACGATTTTCCTTAAAAAAATCATAAGTTTTGTTAAGCAATTCTGCGGTTTTGAGTCTTGGGTTTTGGATTTTAGACTTATTTCCAGCTCGAACTTGACTTCAAGTTCCTTTGGCCATAAAACAGAATTACTGCTCCCATTGACTACTCCCTATTATCTATTATGAACAGCAATCCAGATATTAGCGCCGCCGTTGGCAGGCTTTACGATACTTACCCTTTCCCCCCAGATCCTTTATCCGACGAAGCGCCACCTGGTTACAATTGGCGCTGGAGTTGGCCGATGGCTTACAGTTTTTGTACGGGTGGGAGGCCCCAGAAGCAAGATATCCGCATCTTGGATGCCGGTTGCGGTACCGGTTCGAGTACGGATTATTTGGTTCACCTCAATCGGGAGGCCTCTGTGACGGGGATCGACCTCAGCAGCGGGGCTCTGGAAGTGGCTGGGGAACGCTGCCGCCGTTCTGGGGCCGCCGGGGTGGAGTTTCGCCATCTCAGTCTCTACGATGTGGGTCAACTTGAGGGGGAGTTTGACTTTATTAATTGCGTGGGGGTTCTCCACCATTTACCGGATCCCGTTCGAGGTATTCAAGCTTTGGCGGGTAAGTTGGCCCCTGGTGGCATCCTCCATATTTTTGTTTATGCGGAGTTGGGCCGCTGGGGAGTGAGCTTGATGCAGCAGGCGATCGCTCTTCTTCAAGGCGATCGACGGGGCGATTATCGAGATGGAGTAGAAGTGGGGCGTAAGATTTTTGCTTCGCTACCAGAAAATAACCGTCTTGTCAAGTACGAAAAAGAACATTGGGCCTTTGAAAATCAACGGGATGAGTGTTTTGCGGATATGTACGTCCATCCCCAAGAGGTTGACTATAACATCGAGACTTTGTTTGAGTTAATAGATGCTTCTGGGTTGGAGTTTTTGGGATTTTCTAATCGCGAGTATTGGAATTTGGAACGATTGTTGGATAAGGCCCCGGAATTGGTGGAGAGGTCTCGGGGATTGAGCGATCGCCACCGCTACCGTTTAATCGAGTTACTAGACCCAGAGATTACCCATTACGAATTTTTCTTGGGCAGGCCCCCCATATCTAAGACCTCATGGGACGATCGCGAGGCGCTATTGGCGGCTATTCCCGAATTAAGCCCTTGTCTTCACGGGTGGCCTGGCGAAACGGTTTTTGATAGCGATTATAAGTTGGTTAAGCTGTCTGGGGCCGAGTTTGAATTTTTACACGCCTGCGAAGCTAACCCCCAGTTGGCATCCCCTAAAAATGTCGGGGAGCTCGCGGGCGAAAGCAAGTTGGACTTGGAAGGGGCGCGATCGCTCTTCCAACGACAGTTAATTTTGCTATCCCAACCAAGGCCATCATCTAATTAGGGTCTGCTGAAAAAGTCCCCCCCCTCTCCCTTGTCCCCCCTCTCCCTTGTCCTCTTAGCCATGCCCCAAAAATTAATTTTGTTTTAAGTATTGCCGCGCCAGGGTGGTATTATTAATTTTGGCTTATAAGAAAAGCCCGTCCTTTGGATTAAATTCCAATTTTTTGTGAACTCTCATTTTTTTGTGAACTCATCCACATCGCAGGAACCAACATCAGGCCAAAGTAAGGCAACGGAAACCGACTCTGTCCCATCAGAGCCAAATCCTTCTATAGAAGAGTATTACAACCTCCAAAAAGAGTTATTTGTAACTACCTTGACAATGACAGGGGTAATTTTTATCTCTGTATGGATTTTTTACTCCCTTAACACGGCCCTGAATTATGCGATCGGGGCCTGCGTAGGTGTAGTTTACTTAAGAATGTTGGCCAAAGACATCGAGCGTTTGGGCAGAGAAAAAAAGAGTCTCAGTCAAACTAGGATGGCTTTGTTTGTTGGGTTGATTATAGTCGCAACTCAATGGAACCAGCTAAACATTATTCCGATTTTTTTGGGATTTCTGACTTATAAAGCTTCGCTCATAATTTATGTGCTGCGAACTACTTTCCTTCCTAGCTCTAAATAAAAGGCTCTCGATCGAAGATTCTAATTGAGCGAGGAAAAATCCTAAATCTCAAAAACAGCGGAAAATATCGTAAAAAGTCCACTCCTCATTTGTATGAGGAAACCTTGTGAATGGAAATGCTTGATTTGCTAAACAGCTTGAACTGTTTTCCCCTAGCCGAATTAGAAGTTGGCCAGCATTTCTACTGGCAAATAGGCGGTCTCAAACTTCACGGACAGATTTTAATGACCTCGTGGGTGGTAATGGCCATTTTGATCGTGGCAGCATTTCTCGGCACCCGCAACGTGCAGCGAGTGCCCAAGGGAATGCAAAATTTCATGGAATACGCCCTGGAATTTATTCGCAACCTGACAAAAGATCAAATTGGGGAAAAAGATTATCGCCCTTGGGTACCGTTCGTTGGTACATTATTTCTGTTCATCTTTGTATCGAACTGGTCTGGAGCGTTAGTTCCTTGGAAGCTGTTTGAATTACCTTCAGGGGAATTAGCAGCACCGACGAGCGATATCAATACAACGGTAGCCCTAGCGCTGCTGACATCCATAGCCTATTTCTATGGTGGCATCAGCAAAAAAGGTTTAGGGTATTTTGCCGGGTATGCCGAACCGGTCCCCTTCATGGTACCGTTCAAAATCATTGAAGATTTCACCAAACCACTCTCCCTAAGCTTCCGTTTATTTGGTAATATTCTGGCTGATGAATTGGTAGTAGGAGTGCTAGTTTTGCTAGTGCCCTTATTTATTCCGCTACCTCTGATGGTTTTGGGTCTATTTCTCAGTGCAATTCAGGCATTAATTTTTGCCACTCTAGCCGCCAACTACATTGGGGAAGCGCTAGAGGAACACGGACATGAATAACACGGGTAATAGGGAAAACGGAAATAGGGAAAACCAAGAATTACCTACCCGTTACCCAAAAAATTGCTTCGTTAAATAGAAGCAAGAGCCCCTTTGTGTGAAATAATAAAGTGGTGGTAAAAACTGCCAAATTTCTCAAATTTTTTGTAGTCAACTTTTTGTACTTTAAGGTAAGGAAAAAATCATGGATCCATTAATCGCTGCTGCCTCCGTTATCGCTGCTGCTTTAGCCGTAGGTTTGGGGGCAATTGGCCCAGGAATCGGTCAGGGAAACGCTGCCGGTCAAGCTGTAGAAGGTATTGCTCGTCAGCCGGAAGCTGAAGGTAAAATTCGGGGTACTTTATTGTTGAGCTTGGCATTTATGGAAGCTCTAACAATTTACGGTCTGGTGGTATCCCTGGTGCTGCTATTTGCCAACCCCTTCGCGTAAGAATTAATCGGGGATTTTAGGTTGAGGATTTTGGGGAGATAGCTCTCTGGTAATTTTCCTAAGCTCTAAAATCCCTCTTTGCAAAACGGAGCGCAAAAAACAAAAATGCACTGGACAATTTTATTAGCCGCAGCCGAAGAGACTGCCGAAGTAGCAAAAGAAGGTGGTTTGTTTGATATAAACGCTACGCTGCCCGTAATGGCAGCGCAGTTTTTAATATTGATGGCAGTTTTGAATGCAATATTTTACAAACCACTGACCAAGGCGATCGAAGATCGGGCTGATTATATCCGCAAAAATGAATTGGAAGCTAAAGAACGCTTGGCAAAAGCTGAAAAATTAGCCGAGCAATACGACAAAGACTTAGGGGAAACCCGCAAAAAGTCTCAATCTGTAATTGCGGCAGCCCAGGAAGAAGCTCAGAAAATCGCCTCTGGAAAAATGGCTGAAGCTCAAAAAGAAGCACAGCAAAAACGCGAAGAAGCAGCCCAAGAAATAGAGCAGGAAAAGCAAAAAGCTTTGCAAGAGCTCGACCAACAGGTGGACTCCCTAAGTCGCCAAATTTTAGAAAAGCTATTGGGACCAGAACTGGTAAAGTAGCGCATTCGTAAATAGCACCGCAACCATAGCAAAAATAATTCATGGAAACGCTTTTATTGCTAGCCACAGAAGCTAGCCACGAAGGAGGTTTCGGTCTAAATTTAGATATTTTAGACACCAACCTAATTAATTTAGCCATCCTAATCGGCGTTCTCCTGTATTTCGGACCCAGCGTGTTAGGCAAAATCTTAACAGAAAGACGCACTAACATAGAAGAGGCAATTACAGAAGCCGAAAAACGCCAGAAGGAAGCGGCTGCTGCCCTGGCAGAACAACAGCAAAAGCTAACCCTCGCCCAAACTGAAGCAGAGAAGATTAAGGCAAATGCTGAAGAAAGGGCAAAAGCATTGAAAGAATCAATCCTCGAACGAGCAACGCGAGATGTCGAAAAGATGAAAGCTGCCGCGAGTCAGGAATTGGATTCCGAAAGAGACCGCGCTATCGCTCAACTACGCTCTATAGTCGCATCCCGGGCTCTAGAGTCAGTAGAATCTCAGCTAGAAGAGCGTTTGGATGATGACGCCGGGAGACAATTGATAGACCGCAGCCTGGGATTATTGGGAGGTTAATTATGAGTTTAGTCGCAGGTAAAATAGTAGAGCCCTACGCCAAGGCATTTATGTCTGTCGCTCAGTCTAACGATCTAACAGAACAGTTTGGAACTGAGATCCGTTCTTTGTTAGAACTGATGAAAAATTCCCCGGAACTGGCAGAGTTTGTGGGAAATCCTACTATAGACCGAGAAAATAAAAAAGCCGTACTAAGCCGGGTATTAGGGGAGGAAGTTAACCCCTATATGCGGAATTTTTTAATGCTGCTGGTGGATAAAGGCAGGATCGTTTTTTTAGAAGACATTGGCAAAGAATACTTAGCCCAATTACGCAAGCTAAATCAAACGGTTTTGGCAGAAGTGACCTCGGCGGTAGAGCTGACGGAAGACCAGATGTCAACAGTCCGCGATAAGGTAAAAGCAATAACTGGGGCGCGGTCCGTGGAAATCGAATCCACGATAGATCGCGATTTACTAGGCGGCGTGATTATTAAGACAGGCTCTCAGATACTCGACGCTAGCTTGCGAGGACAGCTGCGTCGCATTGGCATCAGCCTCAATGCTCGGTAATGGTTAATAAGTAATGGGCAATGGGAAATTACCGTTTTCCCGTTTTCCCAATTACCGTTTTCCCAATTACCAATTAATACCAAGCAAAAAAGTAGTTGACAAAAGATAAAAAACATGGTAGCAATCCGACCTGACGAAATCAGCAGCATCATTCGAGATCAAATACAACAATACGACGAGCAGGTAAAAGTATCTAACGTCGGTACTGTCCTCCAAGTGGGTGATGGCATTGCCCGTATCTACGGT
>CALKCV010000329.1 GCA_938083405.1 uncultured Microcoleaceae cyanobacterium
TAGGGGGGATCGTTCCGGGGGTTAGGGGGGATCGTTCCGGGGGTTAGGGGGGATGGTTCCGCTGGTTCTAAATCGACGATTGTACCTCATACCCTCAAAAATTGCTACAAACGCAATTCTAATAAAACATGGCTTTTCGCAGCAAATAAGCGAGGACTGTAACCGCGCATACTACTGCCATTTGTCCGGGTAGAGGAGAAATCGAGTAGGTTTGAATTGCTAAGAGAATAGGGAAAGAAGCGCTGCTAAATACGCTGAATATTTTTGATAAAATTAGATAACTTAAACCTACCAAATGAATTGCCAACAAACCTATAGAGCAGCTAAAAGCTAGCAATTCTAATCTTGGGGAAGCTTTATAAGCTAAGTTTCCACAAAGCCAAGCACCGGGAATAAAACCTAATAAATAACCAAAGCTAGGCTCTTTTAAATAACCCAAACCTCCCCCTTGGGAAAATATCGGTAATAAAGTTAAGCCTAAAAATATGTAGGCAATTTGAGAGATAACGGCGGCATTTTTGCCCCCGAGACAACCAACTAACAACACCGCTCCAATTTGGTATGTTACTCCCAGAGATAAAATTTTAACATCTCGATCTACCCAAAATGCATTCGGATTGGCGACATGAGCTTCTAAAAAAGTGCCGCCAATAGTTAGAATTAAACCAACGATCGCCCAGAGTATTTCTCTCGAAGTTTTCAATTTATTTTTGGGAATGGGGAATGGTAATGGGGAATCGCTCTTCGCGATTGCTACAAACTATTATTTATTGGGGAATGGGTGCTTCGCCGCCTTCGAGTCCGAGGGATTCTAACATGGCCTTGTCTTTTTCTGGAGGTTGACCCAGAGTAGTTAAATAATGACCGATTAACATGGCATTAATACCGGCTTTTAAACCCAAGGCTTGCAATTCTCCCATAACTGCTTCGCGGCCTCCTGCATAACGGATGATTTGCTCGGGTAAAATCAGTCTAAAAATAGCGATCGCCTTCAAAGCTTCATAAGGATCCAGTTTGGGCAATTCTCCCAGAGGAGTACCCTCGCGGGGGTTGAGCAAATTCAAAGGCACCGACTCGACTTCCAACTCCCGCAGGGCCAGGGCCAAATCCACTCGATTTTCCCAAGTTTCCCCCATACCGATAATACCCCCAGTGCAGGCTTGAATGCCCGCAGCTTTGAGGTTTTTCACCGTTGCCACGCGATCGCTCCAGCTATGAGTAGTCACTATTTCTGGATAAAAACTCTCGGCTGCTTCGAGATTATGGTTATAGCGAGTAACTCCCGCCTCCGCCAAAGCTGTAGCTTGTTCTGGAGTCACTTCTCCTAAAGCACAGCAAGGCTTAATATTAGTCTCGGCGATAATTTGGCGCACTGTTTCGAGAATTGTGTCGAACTCGCCTGACTTAGGACTTTGGTATTTCGGCCCCCGCCCTTGGGAGACCAAACAAAAACGTCGCGCCCCCGCCGCTTCCGCCGCTTTGGCTTGGGCCATGATTTCTTCATTAGATTTGAGGCCGTAAACGGGAGAACCTTCTCCCTGGTGGTGGGCGGACTGGGAACAGAAGCTACAATTTTCCGAACAGTTGCCAGACTTAATATTAACGATGCTGCACAGGTCCACCGTACTGCCGCAACAGCTTTGACGGACTTTATCTGCTGCTAAACAGAGTTTGAGTATATTTTCTTGTCCTTCTATTTCTGTAAGAGCGATCGCCTCTTCTCGACTCAGGCGATGCCCAGAAATAATTCTATCTGCCAGGTTGAGGAGCCACTGTTCTAAGATGGACGTTGTTTCCAGAACCGGTAAAAATCCCCCACTGGCAGCAGCGCTGCGGGGTTTGGAGTTGGTTAATGGCAATGTTTGAACCACGGTTAGCTTTTTAATTACAAGATTTTTTAGTTAGAACGAATCATTTTACCACTGTTAGGGCATACTTTATTTGGCGGCCATGCTGGTTCCTCGTGAAATGTCTGCCTAATCTTCCACTGGCATCCGTTGCAGATTTGCTCTTTTAGGACTTAGGCTTATGAAACCAAAAAAGTCGTTTGAGATTGCGTCGGCTGTCGCAAGCAATGACAGAAATAGTTTTACCAGTGCGTAAGTCCTGTTTTTGTTAATTGGAGCGATCGCTACATGGTTGGCCTTTCGATTTTTCAGCCATAATCGCTGACGGGCCATGCCGACCAGTCATTTTTTTAAGATGGCCAGGGGCTGCAGAAACAGCGATGTTGCATCCGCAACGCGGGGCGTCTTCGCCCCCCGCAGCCCGGAGATCTTTACGCCCCCTATTGCCTCTTATCTTTTCCCCTACTTGTAGTACAGTGTTAAACTTGCGGATAGATAATTAATCCATAGAGTAATTGTTAAAAAACAGGGGCATGAGAAAACTCTAAAACCTCTTAAATCCCAAAACTTTTTAGTTAAACTGAAAACCAAACTATTTCCGTTTTGCTTTTGTTTCTCTATAGAAATAGCTGCTAAATAGCCTTATTAGAGCCTCGGAACTCCAAACAAAATCGAGAGCGAGCCATATATGCAAGGGTCTTTATGGTTTCAAATAAGAAAAAATGTGGATTTCTTAACCGGGATCGCCATTAGGGAATGTAAATTTATTTTTTCTAGCAACTCACAACTGACAACTAACAACTAACAAAAAGCAGCTTTTTTTTGCTTCGCTTCAAAGGTGACGCGCTCCCTTCTTAACCTTCCTTTTACCTAAAAAAGCTACGCTTGCAGCTATCCTTTTAATTGTCCTCTGAAAAAAAAGATAATTTATGCTTTTTCGTTGTAGCCCCAAGTATGTAATTCGCCTGGCCTCTAAAACATCCGCCCTAGCTCTAACACTAGGTTTAGCTGCCTGCGGCGGCGGCGGTGGCGCGGAGCAAGTAAACCTAGTCGGTGCCGGGGCATCCTTTCCCGCCCCCCTATACCAGCGTTGGTTCCAAGACTTGAGCAATAGCAACCCTAACCTGCAAGTCGATTATCAATCTGTCGGTAGCGGTGCCGGAGTGGAGAGATTCGTTCAAGGACTGGTTGACTTTGGAGCGAGCGACGTGGCAATGAAAGATGACGAAATTGCCAAAGTAGATAGAGGCGTGCTGATGTTGCCAATGACCGCAGGGAGCATTGTCTTGGCATACAACTTGCCTGGTGTTGATAAGCTGAAACTATCCCGGGAAGCATACATAGATATTTTTCTAGGTAAAATTACTCAGTGGAACGACCCCAAGATTGCTTCAGACAACCCCGGAGTGAATTTGCCAGACGAAAATATCACCGTGGTACACCGTTCCGATGGTAGCGGTACTACAGGGGTTTTCACCAAACATCTCAGCGCCA
>CALKCV010000330.1 GCA_938083405.1 uncultured Microcoleaceae cyanobacterium
AAGACATCATCTACTATTCCATCATTATCTGTATCTATTTGTTCAAAAACCTTTAAATCTGACTTGTAACCTCCGTAGGTTTGGAGCAGTTCAAATTCCACTTTGGTATCTTCAGCAAAACTGATGCCGCTGGTGCCGAAAGAAGCTGCTTGGGCTGGAGCTACAGAAGCTAGACCGACGATCGCTGTTGTTGCTGCTGCACTTAGAATTTTATTTTTCATGGTTTTTTTGTTTGGACTTTGATTTAATTTTTCTAAAAATGTTGAGTTTTTTATTTTTCTGGTTTATCCCATCATTGGGCCCAATCCAGAAGAAACTCTGCTCTCAACGTTTTTCTGCTTTTCATTAACTAGAATATCTGTGTTGAAGCGGTTAACTGTGTGATTTCGATCGCATCTTAGCCAACTTTACCAAAACTTTAAATTTACGAGTTTAGTTCAGTGTTTTTACTAGGGAATGGGAAATAGGGAATTGCAAATGGGAAAAATCATCTCTGAAAAAGCATTGTCGCAATTGCAACTCTGACACTGTTTCAAAGTTAGTCGGCAAGTTCCTAAGCCCAGATTTATGGGAGCATCTTTTGCGAAATTTCCCATTCCCAAAAATCGGAGAACAGGCATTCTGCCTGTTCTACTTGGTTTATTCGGCAAAAATTACTTGCTGTCCTTGAGGGGAAGTTGCATAACCCAAGAAATCTCTAACCGCTTGACTCGGAGGGTTTTTATAAACATAAAAAAGCTGGCGGCTAAAGGGATAAGTGGCAGAATTGGGCATGGAACCGTCGATGGGGAGCGATCGCACGGTTTGTTGGTTCTCCACTTGAGCGTAAGTTGCATAACCAATTCCGTCGTTTCCTAAAGCTCTCAACATCGGAGTTGTGGCATCCCTTTCCATCGTAGAAATATTAAAACTACTACCAAAATTCTCCCCATCCAAAACCATTTCCTTAAAAATTTGATGAGTGCCGCTTACGGTCGGTCGGTTAATGACCCGAATCAAAGAATTAGAACCTCCCACCTCAGACCAATTAGTAATTTCACCTCGGAAAATTCTCTTTACCTGGTCGGAAGTCAAGCCTTTATTAAAAGGATTGTTAACCCCTACCACAATAGCAATTTTATCCAGAGCAACTGGTATGGCCTCCAAACCTCGGGCTCGTTCTTGGTCGGTCAGAGGGCGGGACGCGGCCGCAACATCTACATTACCTGCCTGCACGCCTTGGAGTCCTTGACTCGAACCTCGGGCGCTGGTCGCGACGCTGGTATTGGGGAACTGTGTCTCGAAACCATTTTTCAAATTTTGGTTAATCGCCACCATGCTTGTAGAACCGTCAATGCGAATTATCGTCCCACCCGCAACATTCGTCGGCGGAGGAAAGGCGCTGGTTACTGGTGCCGGTGGAGGTGGTACGGGTTCTTGAGGTATTGCGGCAGGAGTTCGGTCCGACTCGATATTAGTAACAGTTGGTGCCGGCTGTTTGTTCCTGAGAACGAAGTACCAATAGCCCGCACCTGCCAGCAACAAAAATGCCAGGATAAATACAATTGGTGGAGGTCCGCTGCGTCTAGCCATAGTTTTTCTCTCCTCAATCGGATGGTAATTGCTTGGAATTTTCGAGCCTTTGAAGGCGACGGGTCACTTCGTCATCCACTGTCATATTTTCGAGATCCGCTTGGAGCTTTTCTGTGGGGTCTTCGGAAAGCTCTGCCAGGGCCTTTTCTTTGAGATTTCGACGCTCTACAGCACCTTTTGCTTGCTCGAATTGAGAGCGGGCGGAATCTATGCTCAAGCTGTCGTTAACTTTCGTTATCGCTCCCAAGGCTTGATTGATCTCCTGCATATCTTTCATATTGCTCAGGTCGGTCTTATATTCTTCGAGCTTCTGTCGCTCTCGCTTGAGCTTGTCTTTGGAAGCTTCGACAAACTTTTCGGCTTGCAAAACCTGTGCTTCCAACTGGGGCAAGATTTGCTCGGTTTGAATTACTTTAGACATGGCCAGACGGGCTGCATCTTGGTTGCCGTTGCGTTGAGCCGTCATTGCTTGGCTCTCGAAGGTCTGCATTTCTTTGACCTTGGCTTCGTATTTTTGCTTGGCCCGTTCGTAAGCGGCAACTTGGGTCGCAACGCCGGCGGCCAGCTTTTGCACCGATTCTTGCATGGCGCGCAGGGATTCTTCAGCCACTTCCACGGAAACTCGACCGCCAGACTCAACTGGAATTCCCCATAGCCAATTCCAGCCTCCAACGATGGTTCTTCCCGCTTTTTCCCCTACGAGCCAGTAAAGAGCTTTTTTCATACCTTTCCTGGTTTTTTACAAGTTTATGCTCAAGCTAACATATTTTTGCCATCTGGGGTTATGGCGCGTGCTTAACCTTGAGTTAACCCGTTACTAAGTAATCAGGGTTTTTTGTTTTATGAAAATAGAAAGGCTAACTCCCTCGCCAGAAACCGGGTTTCTGCGACAATACCTTCGCCAAAACGAAAATACCTACAAGAAAATAGCTAACTCGCCCACCAGAAACCGGGTTTTTTGAAAAAACCCGGTTTCTTAAATCTCGAAGCTGGCGAAGGTATTGTGCGAGAAACCGGGTTTCTTGGAACGAACGCCGAAAATGTTTGGTTCCACCAAGGTCCGCACAACCTACAAAGAACTAACTCCTTCGCCAGAAACCCGGTTTTTCTAAAAAACCGGGTTTCTTAAATCTCCAAATTGCTATAATTAAAAAAAACCATATTAAAAGTAATTATGACTGAAGCTTTAACTCTTGCTTCCCACGAATATCCAGATACCAGCCAAATGACTTTAGAGGATGACGCTCCTGTGGATAGCTTTATTAATGAAAAACAACAACGCTTGCTGGCAACTGTATTTTATAGCGGTGCGGATACGGGCATCAAAGTTCCTTTTGTCGCGGCAGCTAACGTCGGTTTATTTCCCCACGTCCGACATAAAGGTATCGTACCAGATGCTTTTTTGAGTTTGAATATTGAAGCGGGGGATGAATGGTTAGAACGAAACGTGCGCTCTTATTTATTTTGGGAGTTTGGCAAAGCCCCAGATGTGGTAATTGAAATAGTTTCTCCCACTCCGGGCAATGAATTAGGTAGCAAGTTGAAAGATTATGCGAAACTGGGAATTCCTTATTACGTCGTTTTCGACCCGTTGCACAAATTAGGAGAAACTGTTTTGCGAGTATTTCAAATTCAAGGCACTGATTATGTTGCTAAAAAAGATGCTTGGTTTCCTTCAATTAACTTAGGATTAACTTTGTGGACCGGCTCTTTTGAAAATGCTAATTATACCTGGTTGCGGTGGTGTTATGCCGATGGCAGCGTGGTTCCTACGGGAGATGAATTGACGGCACAAAAAAATGCGGAGATTTCTCGGCAAGAGGTAGAAATTTCTCAAAAAGATGCCAAGATTTCGGAACAAGACGGTCAATTAAAACAGATGTCAATGCTTGCAATTGAAATGGGATTGAAACTGAAGTTTCCTGAAGAGAGCGTGGAAATTTTATCGGAAATTTCGACGATTAACGATTTGGAACTGTTGAAAGCGATCGCTTCCCAGCTTGCCAATATAGCTTCTGTTGCCCAACTGCGGCAAATGTATGCCGATAGTTTGAACTAATCTTGCAATAACTGTTTCGGGGGCGATCGCTACTTGATGTTTGTTCTACTTTATGAAACGGGAACGTTTAAAGCCCCATTATTTTGCAACCATTGTATTTCTTCTTCCCTTAAGCCTGCAGCATTAGTAAAAACGGCACCGATTACATTACAATCAGAGAAATTAACTCCATCCCAAATCGTATTTTCTAAATTGGCATCCTGTAAATTGGAGCTACTTAAATTAACTTGAGATCAACTCGCCCCCTCCAAGTTTGCAGCAAATAAACTGGCATTTGTTAAATCTACATTTTCTAATTTTGCTTGTTTTAAGGTAATTTATAATAATTCAGCTTCCTGCAAAATTGCCGAACTTAAAGAGCAACCAGTAAAATCGGCAGCTAATAAACTCGCTCCAGTAAAATCGGCATCAATTAAATTAGATTGACTGAAATTAACTTGTTCTAAATTAGCTTTTTTTCCCACAACTTTAGCTAAATTAGCAGCAATTCCAGTTGCTTTACGCAAATTAGCATCGCTGAAATTTACTTCAGAGAAATTAACTCTATCTAAGCAGAAGCAAAGTTAGCTCCGCTCAAGTTCAGAAACGAACCGCTAGCTTGTCTCAAATCTGCTTTTTTAAAAATAGCCGATAGCCCTTAAAATCGATCTAGTTTCGCACCAAAAAGATTAACTCCTGTAGCATCTGCTTCTTCTATATTTACGCTATCTAAATAAGCTGTATTGAGTTCTGCCCAGCGCAATTTAGCTTGAGATAAATTAGCGTTAGTTAAATTGGCTAAAATTAAAAATACTCCTGAAAAATCCGTGCCTTGGCAGGAAGCTTTCGAGAGATTGGCACGCCTTAGATAAGCTTCGGCAAAATTTCCTTTGTCTAAATTAACTTCTTCTAAATTAATACCGCTTAATTCGGCTTTGTTAAAGGATTTTCCCTCTTTTAATTGGGCAATAATTTCTTCGCGACTAAATAAAGTCATTGGTTCTTTGTTATTGTTGCATTAATCGGCTATCGTTCGTAGTAATCGCTTTAGCGATTCATCGTTCGTAGTATAGCAATTATTGAATCGACGAGGTATCATATCTCGATCCCCCCCCGCCCCCCTTAAAAAGGGGGGAGCCAGAGCGAGTCAAAGCCCCCCTTTACAAGGGGGGTTTGGGG
>CALKCV010000331.1 GCA_938083405.1 uncultured Microcoleaceae cyanobacterium
TTTAAGATTCTCAGAGCGAGCGCCTTTTTTTGGGGCAGTGCCACTGCGCCGCCCCATTCCAACTTTAATCTAAATTTTAGGAACTGACAAGCGATCGCCTGTTTTTATATTTTGTGAAGGGAAATAAATGTCTGAGGGGAAAGAGCGATCGCTTAACTTTAATAACCTCCCCATGCGAGTATTGTCATGCTTCGGAACAAAGGCAATACGTTCGATTTACAATCGAGCATTTAATTCCCCTTGCTTTGGTGGTTCAAACTCTCTATAAATTTTAGCTAAAGCTTGTTTTCATTGCAATCGCCAAAAATCAAAATTTAACCTTAATAGTAAGGTGCGCGGTGCGCACCCTACAACTTTCGAGTAAATCACTCGCGGTGCGCGGTGCGCACCCTACAACGCTTTCGTAGTAACGACTTTATCGTTTTTAATCCCACGGAGCGTTCGCTACAAACCAGCTTTAACCTAGCAATTCCGTCGCCCTCTTACTCAGCGCCTCGGCAGTCAAACCGTTAAACTCCATCACCTGACCGGCGCTGGAAGCGGTCTCGCCGCGCTTCCAGGCAAAAGTATCGCGCTTGGCCCCACTGCGCAACATCACTGGTTCGAGCATCAAACTCGCGCCGCCGGTCACGCCAATTAGCGCGTCGCCGCCGAAGAGTTTCTCAAAACCGGCATCGTCTAAAAATCCGCCATCCGCTTGCGAACAAGTATCCCAACCGGTATCAGTGGGACGATACAACCGACGGGGATTGATAACCGACACGATCCGCGTCCCAATACCTTCTTTCTCCAAAGCAGCGGCGGCCTCATAAACGGGAATTAAAGGCATATCCCCCACTACCGCAAATACAACCGTCTTCTCCCCGGCAGTTTCTTGCAACACCACCGCGCCATCGCGCAACCCTTGGCGAGTTTGCTCGAAAGTAGTGCGGATGGGCAAGGGCGACTTGCTGGCAGTAATCGTAATTCCCTTATTTTTCGTCGTCAGGGCCCAATCGTAACAAACTTGGATGCTGTTCGCGTCTGGGGGGAACACCGGGAAGATGTTACCGTTGCGCATCATTGCCGCAAAATAAGCTTCGATCTCCGGGCGCTGGTGGGTCCAACCGTTGCGCCCCTGTTCCAAGGCCCCGGCGGTAAATAAGGTAATCGTCGAAGGAGTGGGGCGGCGCAATTCTGCCATCGCTTGGGTCACTGTCTGCCAGATGGGCAAACCGTTAATAGCAAAGGATTCGTAGGAACACCACAAAGTTCGCGCCCCCATTAATGCCAACCCTGCGGCTAAACCGGCGCAGGCGTCTTCGCTTAAAGGTTCGTAAACTTGACCTTTGGGGCCTTGGAAATAGAGGTCGTCGGTGGTTGGGTGAAGAATTTTTAACGCTTGGTTGATGTTGTTGATGCCGGAGGCGGCGTTGCCGTCAGCGTTGGTGATGAGGAAATGACCGTCTTTTTGCCCGACATTACCGACTAACTCTCCCATGGCAGTGGTCGCCACTTTGCGATCGCCCCCGACGGCGAACTCTTCTAAAGGCAGTTCGCCGAGATCGGGGATGGGATACTCGAATTCGGTGACGACTGTCTTGGAAGCGGGCCCGCCGCCAGCGCGCTCGCAGTTGGTCCGCACTAGCTCCCAGCCTGCCACTGGGAGGGCCCGTTCTTTGAGGGTGCTAACGATATGGGGGCTGTCGAGGATGTCTTTCGGATAGAGGTTGTGGGATTTTGAACCCCGGGCGTGGACTCCGGCACCTTTTAGCTGTTTGATGATGAAGACGGTTAACGTGCCTCCCAGGGCAGATTTGGCTGCTTTGTCGATACCTTCTAATACCGCTTTACCAAATTCCAATCGCTTCTCCATGGAGAAAGCGGTGCTATCGACGTAAGCTTCGGGTTGGTTTTTGTCGTCGTAGTCTTTGGCATCCACCAGCACTACTTCTGCGAAACCGTTGCCTTTCCAGAAGGCAATCATTTCTTCGTTAGTTTTGGTGGAGACCATGCTATGATGTTCTTGGCTGTAACCGTTCCAGACGAAGACCGGCAGGAAGTTGGTGACATCGGGGAAGGCGGTGTTAAAGTGCGCCATGCTGCTCATGGGGTAGGGTTCGCCGATGCCGCCGTCGCCCAGGGTGAAGGGGAAGAGGGTGTCGCGGTGGAGGAGGGCCGCTGCCATGGCGAAATGCTGTCCTTGTCCCAGGGGGCCTGCGGGACCGAGGAGGCCGGGGATGTAACCGGAGAGGTGGCCGAGGAGACCGTGCATTTCCCGGAAGCGATCGCGCATTTGTTGGACGGTGGTGATTCCCATGTCTTCTAGGGAGCGATCGAGGAAGGTTGCGCTGTAGAATCCGGGGGCGTGGTGTCCTACTTCGGTGATGATGTTTTTATATCCTAACATTACCAGAGCTGCGTAGGCTTCTGCTTGGGAGGCAAAACCTCCCGGGTGCCCGGAGGCTTTGCTCGCTGTTACTTGTAGTATTAGATAGCGCAGGGCGTCTGCGTATAGTAGGGTTTGATATACACCGGCGGGGTCCGTGGGGGAGGCGATCGCTTTGCTGCCTTCTGCCACGGCCGGTGTCTTGGCATAGGTGTCAAATTCCGGCCAAGGTTCCCCGAAGTATTGGATGCCTTCGCAGAAGTTCGGAACCTTGGTAGGTTTGGGAGTTGTTGCAGTCATGCTGTTTGGTTTGTTTACTTAACTTCATAGTAATTTAACATTTCTGGGGACAAAAATTAATTATTTTTACGGTGGGGGTTCATAAGTATTGGTAATAGTTAGCTTGAAGTTAGTTCCCCCTTTGGCTACTGTCGGAATTCCGTCTTGACAAGCTCTTGACATTTGCCGCAAAGTATGATAATAAAGATGAAAGTTGCGAGTTAGCGTACAAATGCGATAAACTTCGATCGTACTTTATCGGAGGAGAGGGATGGTTTCAGTTAGGATAGCTAAGAAAAAATTGACCGTACGAGAATATAATTTAATGGCAAAAACTGGTATTCTACAAGAGGGCGATCGCCTAGAATTAATTGAGGGAGAAATTGTAGAAATCAGTCCAGTTGGCACAAACCATGCAACTTGCGTTAGAAGACTGAACCAGTTATTCAACCGACTGCCAGAAGAGCGGGTGCTGGTGGACGTTCAAAATCCTATCCAACTGAGCGATCGCACGGAACCGCAACCGGATGTAGTATTGCTGCAACCGCGCGCGGACTATTATCAAGGTAGGCATCCCACGGCTTCGGCTGTGTTATTATTGGTGGAAGTGTCGGATAGTACGGTAGATTTCGATCGCAAGATTAAAATGCCCATCTACGCTCGCTCTCAAATACAAGAAGTCTGGCTAGTGGCTTTAGCGCAAGAGTGTATCGAAGTCTATCGTCAGCCTACCAGCAACGGATATAGTTTAGTTCAAAAATTTGGGCGCGATCGGCAGCTTTCACCTTCAGCATTTCCCGATTTTGACGTTAGCGTAGATTTTGTAATAGGATAAAAGATTTTGGATTATGTATTCTCTCTGGTGGCGAGTCGAATAGACTCGCCACTAACATCAGCGACTCCTTAAGTAGCTTCTACGAAGTAACCGCTGCGAGCGAACTCTTCCTCTTCTGGGGTGAAGTAGGGAGCTTTATCCTCCAACTCGGGGTCGAAGTAATAAGTCTCTTGCAAGAAATTACCGTCCATGACCGCCTGTTCCAAATCTCCGATATAGCTTTGAGCGATTTCGCACGCCTCCTGGATGCTATCGGCATCGCCCTTTTCTAAAAACCGCTGCAAGTCCGACCGCACCCCGGCCAAACGAGCCATGGGCTTGAGCAAACCGTAAACCCGATAAATGCGGTCCGTCGCGATGCTCACCTGTCGCAAGGCCAAAGAGCGGGCCAACTCCGAATCCAAACTCGGCCAATAGCGAGTAGTATAGAAAGCCTTCTCGTCCTTATGATACCATGCTTCGGACCGGGCGATGGAAGAAGAAACCGTATTATGCAGCTTCCAGAAGAACAAGCGCAAAGAAGCGCCGCTATCCACTACGGAAAGTTTATCGTCGATCGACATCTCAAAGTTAGCGCCAGTGGGGTTCCCTCCCAAGATCAAATACTCCATCGGGTACATTTCCACTTCCTTATTCTGCACGACGTACATATTCAGGTGGTAGCGGCAATAGGGGCAGGGGTACATGGTTGCAAAGAATTTAAAGAACTCCTTAAACGCTGCTATTAGACCCTTCTGCTCTTGCTCGGATTTTGTGGCAACAATTTCTGCTGTGGTATGGAAGAAACGCCAAACCGCCGGACCGATATAATAAGGAAAGCTCAAACGCATATCCGCGTTTTTAACGTGGTTCCGACCGAGATAGACATCCAGGAAGGCCACATAAAAAGAAAGTTCCCCGGACTCCCGTCCGAACTCTGCCCGCTCGCGGCGTTTCTGCACCCCGTTGAGGTAGAAGCGAGTCAGCCGCCAGGCTTGCTGAATTTCCAATTTTTCTTTGGCGGTGCAGTTGGGGAAGCCGGACGCTACGTCTCCGGCGTAGGGTTCAAACTCTCCCGCCTCTTTCGTTTCTGCGTACCACTTATCTAGAGCGGCCTCGTCCGGTTCCGTGTTGCTCTTAATATCCGCCGCCGTGCTGACGCTGAAAGCAGCTAGCAGCTTCGGCATAAAATCTTCGTACCAATAGGCTGCCGGCATCATTGCCCCATCCACTTCCTCGGCAGCACTTTCGAGGATAACCCGGTTCCATTTTTTCAGATAGTCTTTGGGGTTGGCATCCGGGGCGATGGAGGTGGTCATTTCCTGATTGAGTTCCATCTGCCGCAGGCGGTTTAGCTCGTAGTGAGCGAGGACGTCTTGGGCGATATCGCGCAAGGTGAGACGCTTTTTATTCATGCTCAGGGCAAATTCGACTCCGGCGGCGAATTTCTGCCGGAGGCTGGCGAATTTATCCCGGGCGGCTAACATGGCTTCCTGTTCTGCCTGCATTTCGGGAGTTTTTTCGATGCTCTCCCAGTTCTCTATGCGCTCTTGGAGTCGGGCGTATTCTTCGCAGACGGAGTTTACTACTGCATCCAGCAGGGGATGGCAGGCTTCTTCGACTATGCCTAGTCCTTTATAAACAGCGATCGCCTTTTGTACGAATTCCACGAAGTGGGTAATAGTGTAGGGGAGAGTTTTTGCCCGCAGGTGAGTTTCGCTGTTGGCGGAGAAGTTTTCCCGGAAGCTGCGGTAGGCGGCGCCTTGGATGAGCCGGAACATTCCGATCTGCATCTGCAACATGGAAGTACCGCGCCCTACTTCTTTCTGGGGATGTTTGGCGAGTTGTTTTTTTATCTCTGCGATGTCTTCGGCGACGCTGGTGCTTTCTTCTTCTTGGCTGGGGGGAGCGGCTTCTGCTACCAAAGAGGATACCGACGCTCCCCGATAAGTCTTAGAACCATCCGACTCTTGTGGCATCAGCTTGCAGAATTCTTCAAAGTCGATGGTGCCGTCGCCGTCTTCATCTACTTCTTTGATTAATTGGTCTAGCTCTTCGTTGGTTAGCCCGAATTTGTTCATTACATCGCGCATTTCGTTGGCGCTGATGAGGCCCGAGCCGTCTTCGTCGAAGACACCGAAGGCAGTTTTCAGCCTGCTTTCCGGGTCGCCGCTTTGGGCTACCATCAAGGCTTTAAATTCGTCAAAGTCGATAGTTCCAGAGGAGTCGAGATCGACTTCTTTTATCATTTCCTGCAATTGGCCGTCCGTGGGATTTTGTCCCAGAGATTCCATTATGCCTTTTAGCTCTTCTGGGGAAATGGCACCGCTACCATCGGCATCAAAAACTTTGAATGTTTCCCAGAGTTTGTCGATGTCTTCTTGCTTGAGAGATTTTGGTATTGAGACTGTAGATGTCATTGAGTTATTTTCTATTTATAGTACGATCGCCGAGACGATTTGGCGGGTCTTAAAAAAAAATTAAAACCGCTAAATCATCTTTCTCTGGGGCGACAATTTATATTAGGCGATCGCCCTGCCGACTGGCAACCTTTTTTTTTATTTAATACAAAACTTAACATTAAAAAAGACCCATTTTTCTTAAAAACTTTGCTAAATTAAAAATTTCGAGTTAATTTATTCCAAAATTGAAAATTGAAAACCAATTAAAGTAAAAACTATGACACTACAGAAGGGCCCGACAACGCCTCGTTTCCTGCAACTGGTTCAATGGATTTCTAGTCCCTTGACATTTATGGAGAAAAATGCTAAACGCTATGGAGAAGTATTTGAAGTAGATTTGACTCGCAAAGTGCTATTTTTCAGCAGTCCTAAAGCGATACAAGAAATGTTCGCGGCTAACCCCAGAAAGTTCGAGTGCGGGGTAGCGAACCGGCTCTTGGAACCAATAGTAGGAAACTATTCCTTACTATTACTAGACGGCGATCGCCACGGACGACACCGCCAGCTATTAATGCCACCGTTTCACCAAGAGCGAATGAAGGCTTACGGGAAACTGATTTGCTCCCTAACTCTAGAGGTAACTAAGAAGTGGATACCCGACAAGCCTTTTATTGCCAGAGATGCTGCCCGGGATATATCGATCGAGGTAATTTTACAAGCAGTTTTTGGTCTCTCGGAAGGAGAGCGCTACGACGAACTAAGGCAAATGTTGGGCCAAATGCTAGAGGGGATGAATTCTCCGTGGAAATCTAGCATGCTGTTTTTCAAAAAACTGCAAATGGATTTAGGCTCTAGGAGTCCTTGGGGCAAGTTTGTACGCAGGCGGCAGGAGATAGATAAGTTATTGTATGCAGAAATTAGCGATCGCCGCGCCTCCCTCGACCCAGAAGCAAGCGACATCCTCACGCTGATGCTCTTGGCCACAGATGCGGAGGGTCAACCCCTGACAGATGAAGAGTGCAAAGACGAACTGCTAACCTTACTATTTGCCGGACACGAAACCACGGCAACGGCGATCGCTTGGGCTTTATATTCCATCCACAAGCACCCAGAAGCGCGAGCTAAACTGTTGGAGGAATTAGCAACCCTCGGGGATAACCCCGAACCGATGGCGATCGCCAAATTGCCCTATCTCAATGCCCTTTGTAACGAAACCCTCCGAATGTATCCAGTAACAATAATTACTTCTCCTCGAATAGCGAAAGAACCCATAACCATCGATGCCGAACATTACGATGAGGGAACGACCTTAGTGCCCTGCATTTATCTGGTGCATCGGCGCGAAGATTTGTATCCAGAACCGGATAAGTTCAAACCGGAGCGATTTTTAGAGCGCAAATTTTCTCCTTATGAATTTTTCCCCTTTGGCGGCGGCAACCGACGTTGTATTGGGGCCGCTCTCGCCACGGTCGAGATGAAACTGGTTTTAGCAACGATTTTGTTAAACTATAACTTAGCTCTAGCATCCGAGCGACCGGTCCGAGCAATAAGGCGCGGCGTTACTCTAGCTCCCGCAGGAGGAGTGAAAATGGCGATGCTAGAACGACTGGCTAATGGGTAATATAGCAATCCGTAGATCGTTGGCGATATTTTACAATACCTTCGCCATTTTCTTGTAGGTTGGGTGCAGCGAACCTCCACCTAACATTTTTGTAGCGACAACCAACGATTTTGTTGGGTTTCGCTGTCGCGGAGCCCGACCTACGAATGATATTTTTTATTTTGGCGAAGGTATTGATTTTAGAAACCTTGTTTCTTGCCTCCGAATTTTTCACACAAAAAGCATTTAATTTTGGGCTTTCTTCAGTCCCCCGATGCACCCGGGATATCCGTCGAAACGACGATCTTAAGAAGGCGAAA
>CALKCV010000332.1 GCA_938083405.1 uncultured Microcoleaceae cyanobacterium
TGTTAATTGTTAATTGTTAAAAAATGATTACAGGCAAAACCAAATTATTAGGAGTAATTGGTTATCCGGTGGAACATTCCCTCTCGCCGGTCATGCATAATGCTGCTATTGAAGCCATAAACTCGGAAAATTCAGACGGCAAACCCCAGCCAAAAATCGATTATGTTTATCTACCTTTTCCCATCAAGCCAGAAGATTTAAAAGTAGCAATTTCTGGATTTGCTGCTATGGACGTTCGGGGATTTAATCTTACTATTCCCCACAAACAAGCGATTATGCCCTTGTTATCTGAAGTCTCGGCTGTGGCTCGTTCGGTGGGGGCAGTTAATACTGTTTTTAGAACCGAAAATGGTTGGGGCGGTACTAATACTGATGTGGTAGGATTTCTCGCCCCATTAAGAAATTATAATTTTAATTGGCGCGAGAAAGTGGCGGTAATTCTCGGTAATGGGGGCGCGGCCAGGGCAGTCGTCGCTGGATGTGCCCAGTTGGGTTGCGCTGAAATTCACGTTTTCGGTCGCTCTGAAGATAAGTTAAACGCTTTTCAAAAGAGTTGGCTAGATTCGGATAAGCCTGTTAGCGTGCGGGTACATACTTGGTCCGAAATCTCTAGCTTTATCTCCAGAGCAGATTTGTTGGTGAATACTACTCCCGTGGGGATGTCTCCACTGGTGGATGTCTCTCCGGTGGATGACGCGGTGATGGAGAAGTTGTCCCCCGGGGCTATTGTTTACGATTTAATTTATGTCCCCAACCCCACTGAGTTCCTTCGGCAAGCTGCCACCAGAGGGGCGATCGCTCTCGATGGACTGGAGATGTTGGTCCAACAAGGGGCTGCCGCTTTGCAGTTGTGGTTGCAACAACCTGTTCCGGTTGATGTGATGCGCCAGTCTTTGCGCCAGGTTTTGGGTTTGGAGGAGGGTTAAGCAATTAACAATTAATAATTAACAATTAATAATTAAGTCAACCATGTCAGAACGAGTAGAAATCGCCACTAATATCAAGTTGCATTAAATGACCGCAATCAAAAAATAGACCCCGGGTACCAATGCAAGTCAGGTTAAGGGTTGCTAGCTTATAACCCAATTATTAATTATTAATTATTAATTATTAATTGAGATAGAATCTAACTTTTGCCCTGTTTTGGGATAAGCTGAAAGTTGAAGTAGCGCGTTTTTTTGGGAGTTATTTTTATGCGATCGCGAATCTTTTCAACTATTGTTATCTGCTGCTCGATGGTTCTTGCCACTTGGCTTTTTGCCCCTCCTGCTCTAGCCTCGATCCAGATTAAGCTCTCTGACATCAGTTACTCCGACTGTGCCCCAGAGCTATCGGAAGGCGGCATTGCTAGCGGTTCGAGCATGGCGGCTAATTGCTTTCTTATTACTGGCAAAGCTAAAAATTCTTCTGGCAAAACTATCTACGATGCGGATGTTTTCGGTCGCATCTACGATGCTAACCATAATAATGTCATGCCAAATCGAAGTCGTGTGGGGTTAATTGAAGAGGTTCCCCCTGGAGTTAGCGATTTTGAAATCCCAGTTTATGTACCAGAAATTTTACCAACCCCTCTCCAATTAGAGAAGTTTAAAGCTTCTGGTTTTGCCGGTCGGGTTCGTCGGTAATAGGATAGGATGCACGTCATCTTTAAAGCGAACCAAAAAGCGAGTTTGGTTCGCTTTAAAAAACCGATGTACCCGCTAAAACATTGATGACTGCATCCCTGCACCTAATATCCCCATTAAGAATTTAGCGCCAATTTGAAGGACGAAAATTGCAATAATTGGAGACAAGTCTATGCCGCCTAAAGGAGGAATGAAAGAACGGAATAGATTTAGGTAAGGATCCGTTAACTGACTCAAAATGGAAAATGGGGGATCGTACCAGTTGATATTCGGAAACCAACTCAAAAGTATCCTAACGAACATCAAAACCATATAGATGTTCAGGAATGTAACCAGCGTGTTTGCCAGCAGGCCTATGGAAGAACTCATAGATACTATTTTCTATTTTTAAGGTTTTAACAAGCATTTCTATTTGAGTTTAGCACATTTCTCGTAAAAGCCACTTCGGGTGCATCCCTATTTGGGGCGTTTTCATACTCATGTTTATACTCAGGGGCGTACTCGAAAAAGCATTTATTATTCCGGCGAAATAGAGCGATCGCTTGTTTCTACGCTCCCATTGACATCCCCTATTTGTTCGCGCACGTCATCGATCGCTTGATTCAACTGGGCAATTTTATCTTCTAAGCTAATGCGGGCCATTTCAATCCGTTCGGCTTCCAGTTTGACTTTTTTGCTGCGACTGGCCTTAATTTCTGGCTGCCGACCGTCCGAGGTTTCCTCAGAAAGTCGGTTCGCTAAAACCACCCCTAAAACTCCTCCCAATAAGCCACCAATGGTAGCTCCGGCAAGAAATCCACTTGTAAAACCATCTCGATTGCTCATAAGTAATTAATAATTAATAATTAATAATTAATAATTTTTGGACGTCGATCCTCTGGGTGGCGAATATCTGCCCGTTCGCCTTTTACTATTACTTTTGTTTTGAGGATTAAGCTACTAGAGAGCCGCACATCTTATTCTCAGAAACCCGGTATCTCAGAAACCCGGTTTTTTAGAAAAACCGGGTTTCTTAACCCGAAGCTAGGTGCCAAAAAGGCGATCGCCCGCATCTCCCAAACCGGGGACGATAAAACCTTGGCTGTTGAGGCCCTCATCTATAATGGCCGAGTAGGCGGTTAAGGTTGGATAACTAGAATTCAAGCTTTGTAAGGCTTGGGGAGCGGCGACTACAGTAATAATTCTAACAGAAGCAGGATCGACTCCTCGCCCGGTCAATTCTGCCATAGCAGCCATGATTGTCCCACCAGTTGCCAGCATCGGTTCGCAGATTAAAACCCGTACTTCGGGGGGGAACTGCTCTGGCAACTTGTTTAAATAAGAACTAACCTGGAGAGTCTCCTCATCTCTGACCATACCAAGATGATAAATCGAGGCCAGAGGTAGCACTGTTTGGGCGCCTTCCAAAAGCCCAAGTCCCGCTCGTAGTATCGGCACCACTACTAAGGGGATTTCTGGGTTGACAAAAGTTGCCGCACATTCAGTTAAAGGAGTCTGCACGGTGGCCTCCACCGTAGGCAGCCAATCTCGGATTGCTTCGTAAGTCAGCCAGCGGCCCAACTCCGTTATGGCCGAGCGAAACAGAGCCGAAGGGGTATTGCGATCGCGAGCTACAGCTAGCCAGTGCTTTATTAATGGATGAGGTGGGACATAAACGCGCAGTTGCGGGGCCATTGCTTAAAAAAGTCCAAAAATTGCCATCTTTAAGCCCAGAGTATCATATTTCCGAACCTT
>CALKCV010000333.1 GCA_938083405.1 uncultured Microcoleaceae cyanobacterium
TGCCTACATACCCATAATCGGCATCCGCCATTTCTCCCGGTCCGTTGACGATGCAACCCATTACGGCGATGTCTAAACCTGTCAAATGTTTGGTGGCCTCGCGAACTTCGTGCAAGACGTCTTCGAGATTGAATAAAGTCCTGCCGCAGGAAGGACAGGCCACATATTCCACCATTGTCTTCCGCAGGCCCAAAGCCTGGAGGATGCTGTAGCAAACGGGTATTTCTTTTTCTGGGGCCTCGGTGAGGGAGACGCGAATGGTATCGCCGATGCCTTGTGCCAGGAGAGTGCCAATACCGGCTGTGGATTTTATCCGCCCGTATTCCCCATCCCCCGCTTCGGTGACTCCTAAATGCAGGGGGTAGTCCATACCTAGTTCGTCCATTCGCTGGACCATGAGGCGATAGGCCGCTAGCATTACTGGCACTCGCGATGCTTTGAGGGAGATTACTAAGTTGCGGAAGTCTAGAGATTCGCAAATTTTCAGAAATTCAATGGCAGACTCTACCATGCCTTCGGGGGTGTCGCCGTAGGTGAATAACATCCTTTCTGCTAGGGAACCGTGGTTGACTCCGATGCGCATGGCTTTGTTTTGGTCTCGGAGGGACACTACTAAGGGTTCGAGGGTTTCGCGGATTTTGTTGCCGATTTCCTCGAATTCGGTCTGGGTGTATTCCGTTCTATCTGCTTTGGGTTTTTCAAAGACGTACAAACCAGGATTGATCCGCACTTTATCGACGTGTTTGGCTACTTCTAGGGCGATTTTCATGCCGTTGTGGTGGACGTCGGCTACTAGGGGCACGGTTTTGTAGGTGGCGGTCAGTTTTTGTTTGATTTCTGCGAGGGCTTTAGCGTGGGCCATGCTGGGGACGGTGACGCGGACGATTTCGCAGCCGATTTCGTGGAGGCGACGAATGCCTGCTACGGAACCGTCGATGTCCAGGGTGTCTTCGTTGATCATTGATTGGACTACTACGGGATGGCCGCCGCCGATGATGATGTCGCCGACTTTGACGGGACGGGTTTTCCGCCGGTGGATGGTGGTGTCGATGTTGGGTTTGGTAGATGGGGTTGCGATCGGTTTGGGAAGGGTTTGCATGGTTTTTGTCTTTTTTCTTTTCTGTTTTCTAAGGAAATGCTGTTACTGTTCAGGTTGCCACAAATTGGGTCTTTTTTCTTTTTCTTTCGGCATAAGGACTGATTTTCATCTTATACTCGTACTCGTACTCGTATTCGCGATCCTGGTACTTAGGGCGCTTTTTACCACAACTGCCCTAAAATGTCAAGGGACGGATCGGGGTTAAAATACACGAGGCAGGCTTTGGCGATCGGTTTGCTAGGATTTATCAGGTAAAGATGAGGAAATTATGCAAGCTGAGAATAGGCTAGAGCAAGAGATTCTGGAAACTAGACTTTTGATGGAGTCGAACGGTAAAGCTATATCGGCTTTGACGGAAAAAATGGAAACTGATGGTAAGATTTATCGACATTTAATAGAGTCTAATAGTAGGGCGATCGCTGCTTTGGGTTCGACTTTAGTTGAAGAACGACAGCTAGATCGGAGATTTATTAGTGCTAATAGTAAATCGATTTCTGAGTTAATCGACACTATGAAAGAGATGCAATTGGGGCAGAAGTTATTAATCGAATTAGTTCAACAGCAACAAGACGGCATGAAGCAGTTTAAAGTAATAGTTAATTCTTTTCTCGATTGCATGAACCAGCATAAGGCTCAAAGCAAAGAGTTAATGGAGGTAATTCAGGAGTACAAGCAGCATTTGGCTAAGGAGTCTCCTATCAATTAACATTTTCCCAATTAAGTTGTAGGGGTAAAGGATTCTGGCGGTAGGTTTTGCCCCTACAATTCATTTTTTTGATGGTTTTTTTGACATGACTGAAATAGCATTGCTATAGCCTACACTGAATCTCTAGCACAAAAACGTCGAAATCTCGCTCCCATCGCCGAACCTTGCCAGCAATGGCTTGCCGACCTACAACTGGTTTTAGCGAAAATAAGTAATAAGTAAAAAGAGCGATGTTGCCAACGCAAGGCTGCGCGTTTCATGTCGCGAGCGCGAAACGCTACCCCCAAAACCTAACCATCCACTTATTAAGCGTAAGCAGTAGCGACTAAAACCCGATCGCCTACCTAACCAGGCTTAGGACAATTTAATAACTAGCACAATTTATGACAATTAAATAAGTAGCACAGCAGCAAGAGAAAGTCTTTTCCAGTTGTAGATGATGGTAGTAACAAAAAAGGCAAACCGACCGCCGGTTGATGGCAAAAGTACCAGTAAGCCAGGGCGAGGTGACACCTGTTATAAATTTGATTCTGGAGCCTGAAAAGGATAAAACCATGACTTCTGTAACTGCTACCGACTACCTCGATAGACAGCAAATAGATCTAGCAGGATATTGCTATCGAACTCCTAAATACAAACAGACTAGAGCCAGGATTAATTACCTAATCGATCGCTACCTCTCCTTAGACATTCTCAGCGATCGCCTCATAGACCTACCCACCCAATTCCATAACCCCCACCAAAAACCCTGGCAACCTATTGACTGGAAAGCAATAGATGCCAGTCAAATTATCGGAGTCGAACCGGAACTATTTTTAGGTTTAATCGCTTCGGCAGTGGAGATCGAAATGCCCATTCGCAGCTACTCTCGGGAAAGTTGGCAATATCTCTACGAAGCCCATCCACAACTGGCTCGCTTCGTGGGAGGAGTTTGGGACGAAACGGGAAAAGTGGTAGAAGTTGGCATCTGGGAGAAAGAAGAACGACAACACGCCCCCGCCTTCAGCAAAATCTACCAGCAGCTAACCGGAGAAAAACTCGAACCAGTTGCCCACACCCCGAAGGGCTATAGATCTAAAGGCAATTACATAGCCGAAATTTACAACCACGCCGTGGGTCGTATCGCTACGGAATGGAGCGCTATCTCAGTCTATCTCTGGTTGATGGCTCATTCCACGGGTGCCCTACAAATGGCGATCGCTCAACCGCTACAAGACGAAGTAAACCATCTGGCTAAATTCTGGGGCATTGCTCGCTGGGGTTTTAACGACTCTGCCGTTAACCGCAGTACGAAAGCTGCGGCTATGTTACTCGAAATCTCAATGCAGCATCAAAAGCAACGTACTGCCAGTAAGGATATCTTAAATGTATCGAGCCTAACTTATGGGCTTGAATTTGGCTTTATTTTCCTGCGAGTCATGGGCCAAATGTGGCGCTGGAACTTTCACTTGCAAGGAGATGCTCTCGAAGGATTGTTTGGCACTCTGCCAGCAAGCAATAAATAGAGTCGGGAGTGCGGGCATAAGTAATTAATAATTAATAATTAATAATTAATAATTGTCGGACGTTCGTCGTCATTAACAATTGAGGAACTGGTGCGAAAGGCTTGGTCTGAGTGACATTTGCCTTTTCGCCCTCTTCATGTTATTATTATTCTTTATTGCGCTTAAAATAACCAACTCC
>CALKCV010000334.1 GCA_938083405.1 uncultured Microcoleaceae cyanobacterium
ACGTAGCCGATCTAATTATAGCACCCGACGACGAACTAACGCCAATATCTCCACTTATTTTCTAAGTAATTTTATGCTAAAAGCAGTCCTATTATAAAGGGGTTGCACGATTAAGGGAGCAAAAGCAATTTACCGTAATTATTGCCTATTAATAAGTTTTTATCCGATTAATTTAGTATAAAAATTGTTTGTTACTTTTTATTGCTCGCTATTTGTATTAACCGATATTTTCGGGGATTTCCGCAGCGAAACTAAGGCAAAGTCAGATGCGGCATATTTTACTCGTGCTTAACATCGCGCTAATCGATCTTGATGATGTTATAATAAACGGTAATCCGTATTTTTACCATATTTATCCAGGAAAATACACAGAAGCGCCGAAGCCTGCGAGAATCATTCTCATCTACCTCTTGGGACCGATATCCAAATTAACAGCACTCCGCCTTTTTATCTTATTCCTGTTTGGGTGGGTCGGAAATTGAAAGTAAAATAGTACGATTTAGAAAAACTTTCCGTAGAAATACTAAAAATGGAAGAACCTATTAACGCTAATTTAGATTGCTCCATCCTAGAGGACGACCTCATAGTTTTAGTCAGAGAAGGTCATAAATTATGGCAAGAAGGCCAGGAAGAACGAGCGCTCTCTATTTTTAAAAAAGCAGAGCAACTCAATGCAGAATACACCCATTCTTGGCTAGATCTAAATTTTGGTAGTAATATTCTGGGGCCAACCCCCAGAGAAGAAGCCGCACCAGAAAAGCCTCCAAGAGGCTCAAAAATTGACCTCACTAAAGCTGCTATAAATATTTGCGATAAACTTATTGAATTAGATTCAGACAATTATTTTGCTTGGTATTCAGAAGGAGACGCGCTCTTAAAAATAAATAAATATCCAGAAGCGATCGCCTGCTACAAAAAAGCAATTGCTATCGAACCCTTTTTATCTAGCGGTTGGCCGGCGCGGGTGATGAAACTAAAAAATATGCACCTAAAAACTGAAGCAATTGAACTTTGTACCGCAGTTTTTTATGCTCTAAAAAAGAAAATAGACGCTCCAGAGCTTCTCAATAATTACACCCTAAAAAGACTTAACAAAACTAAGATAAAGTTAGAGCAAATATTGCTTAATTTCAAAGAAGAATAATCCTGTTGCTGCTGCTAAAATAACTGGAGAATATCCTGGATATTTGTAGTCCATAAACAAGGTTTTTATGTATTAATAATCTGGTGGAGCGATTGCTAATAAAGCATTTGAAAAAGTTGCTAGTGGGAAGTTGTAAGTGGGAAGACTTTGTTTGTCTAGAAAAGCAAGATGGGGAGCATCGGGGGATTGTAAAAAAACCAATATTTCAACGCTCGTTGTCAGTTGTCAGTTGGAACGTTGTTAGTTCTCAGTCGCCAAACGTCTCCTAGTTCCAACTGACCACAAAAAAAGCGATCTGGCTTCGTTTGGCAAGTTCTACGGACGACCTGTCAGTACGCAACGCTGCGCGTTTTTGGCAATATCATTCCCCCGATGCACCGACGAGATGCAGCCCAGTCTGAAGACGAGCAACGATAAAACAAGAAAAAAAACAATAAGTCTGGGGACAGATTTCACAATCGCTCAGTAGATGTAATAATAAAAAAATCGTTCCCTAATTTGCAAGTAAAATCGATGGAAAAATATGATATCATAATCATTGGAGCGGGTCATAACGGCCTTACCTGTGCCGCTTATTTGTTAAAAGCGGGATACCGGGTTTTACTCCTAGAAAAACGCTCCGTTGTCGGAGGGGCAGCCACTACAGAAGAAATCATGCCCGAAGAAGCCCCCGGCTTTAAATTCAATCTCTGCGCCATCGACCACGAATTTATCCATCTGGGCCCGATAGTAGAAGAGTTAGAACTAAAAAAATACGGTTTAGACTATCTTTACTGCGACCCGGTAGTATTTTGTCCCTTTCCTGACGGTAAGTATTTCTTAGGACATCGTTCTGTAGAAAAGACTTGTGCTGAGATAGCCCGGTATAGCGATCGCGATGCCAAAAAATACGCAGAATTTGTTTCCTATTGGCAGAAAGTGATGAACGCGGTCATTCCCCTATTCAACGCTTCGCCAAAATCGATTATTGATATCGCTACCAACTACGACTTCGACACCATAAAAGACGTTCTGGCAGTGGCAGGCGGTGTCGAAAAAGCCTTAGATTTGGTCAGGACTATGCTATCGAGTCCCCAAGATTTAGTCGAGGAGTGGTTCGATACGGAAGTGGTAAGAGCTCCTCTGGCGCGACTGGCAGCAGAGATAGGCGCCCCCCCTTCTCAAAAAGGTCTGGCCGTCGGCGCGATGATGATGGCAATGCGGCACAACCCTGGAATGTCGAGACCTCGCGGCGGTACCGGTGCCCTGACCGCAGCTTTGACTAATTTGGTGCAAGCTTTGGGCGGCGTAATACTCACAGACCAACAGGTCGAGCGAGTATTGATCGATGACGGCGGTCGCGCGGTGGGAGTGCGAGTCAGCGGTAATAAAGAATATTTGGCAAGCGAAGCCGTGATTTCCAACATCGATGCCAAGCGTTTGTTCTTACAATTGGTCGATGCCGGGGATATCGATGCTGCGGATCCCAATTTGCGATCGCGACTGGAGCGCAGAATCGTTAATAATAACGAAACTATCCTCAAAATTGACTGCGCTTTATCGGAACCTCTGCGCTTCGAGCGATACGACCATAAAGATGAATATCTCATCGGTTCGGTCTTAATTGCCGATTCCGTAATGCATGTAGAACAGGCCCACACTCTTTGCGGTTTGGGGCAAATTCCCGATAGCAACCCGTCGATGTATGCAGTAGTGCCGACTGTATTAGACCCGTCAATGGCACCAGATGGCAAGCACACTCTCTGGATAGAGTTTTTTGCCCCTTATCAAATAGCCGGTGCGGAAGGGACCGGTTTAAACGGTACCGGTTGGACGGATGAATTGAAGCATCAAGTAGCGGACAAGGTACTAAATAAACTGGCAGATTACGCTCCCAATCTCAAGAGCTCGATAATTGCCCGTCGCGTGGAAAGTCCTGCAGAATTGAGCCAAAGGCTAGGCGCTTATAAGGGCAATTATTATCATGTGGACATGACCCTAGACCAGATGGTTTTCTTCCGCCCCCTGCCGGAGTT
>CALKCV010000335.1 GCA_938083405.1 uncultured Microcoleaceae cyanobacterium
GAGTTTTGGAAAAACCGTCATCAGATGCTACAAAAACAGGCGAGACGCCTGTTCTACGCCCGTATTATAAAATCGTTAGCCTGCAACTGGGGACTGTTATCGAGAACGGCAAATACAGAACCAGCCCCCAAACCGTTATTACTGCCGTTGGCGTTATAGAATAATTTTCCGTTATTCTCGTTATAGACGATAACCGCATCGGAACCTGCTACCGCAGCATCCCGGACCACGACATCAAATTCTGCAATAACGCTAAAACCAGAACCCGCTTTACTATCCAACGCCCCAAAGGTAGTTTTATCCAGCAAAATCTTATCGTTATCCTTATTCTGGAAATCCCGGATAACATCCCGTCCTGGAGAACTTTTACGATAGCTTTTACCCGTGTTGAAGATAAAGCGATCGCTACCATTGCCACCGATAAGAATGTCGGCACCTTTGCCGCCGATGAGGCGATCGCTGCCGTTGCCTCCGTGGAGGCGATCGCTGCCATTGCCCCCGTGGAGGCGATCGCCACCATTGCCGCCGATAAGAATGTCGCCACCTTTGCCGCCGGTGAGAATGTCACCACCATTGCCGCCGTGGACGCGGTCGCTGCCGTCGCCGCCGATGAGAGTGTCTCTGCCGGCACCGCCTCTGAGGTTGTCTGCCCCTTCCTGCCCCAGGAGGCGGTCGCTTCCGCCACCGCCTATTAAAGTATCGTTAAGCGCGTCTCCTTTCAAGCGATCGTTGCTGGAAGTACCAGTCAGCTTTAGAGCTTTTATGGGAACCGTAAATTCATAAGCGCCAATATCGACAATTTCGCTACCATTTCCATCCCCATCCACCGGGCGTTTTTTCCCTCTGGCATCTGTGGCAGGTGCCCCGTCGTTTTTCCCCCCGTCGATGGCAGGACTTCCTGTTAATAAAGGACGAACTAAAGCGCCATCAATTTCTTGTAATTCTCCTATTTTCGGGTCGGCAATAGTAATAGTAGCTGTGGCATTATTATCGTTGCCAAAATTGGTTAACTTCTCCGTATCTTGAAGATTGTTTCCTCGGTCAATTAGTTCGCGACTGGTGTTTTGTTGAATTTGCCAATCGTTGAGGCCGTTTTCGGCAGTGTTTTTGTAAAAAATAGTGTTTTTTACCGTAACATCATCCTGGTTTGCAGCAATAGCGCCGCCCACCCAGCCGGCGGTATTTTCAGCAATGGTACTGTTGACAATATCCGCAGGGCCGTAAAGGGCCATTGCCCCGCCGTTACCGCTTTTTTCGGTAGAAGTTGCCGCGTTGCCAGAGAAGGTACTATTAACAATTGTGGTGGGCGCTTTCATCATCCAAATACCGCCTCCGCTATTGGCGGCAGTATTATTAGCAAAGGTGGTATTGCTAATAGTAAATCCTTTATTTAAGGCATTATTCATCTGAACGATCGCCCCACCATTTCCACTATTTCCACCGTTTGGAAGGGGCATAATTTCGTTATTAATAAAGCGACTGGAGTCGATTATTACTTGGTCTTGAGTTCCCGTATAGAGATAGGCCGCGCCCCCTTCGCCCCGGCCTTTGTTGCCATCAAAAATGCTATTTTTAATGTTAATCGTTCCAGAAGTATCGTCGCTGGAGGTACTAGCTCTGTCGGTGTAAATTGCCCCGCCGAAACCTCTTAAAAAAGGACGGGCTTTCCCAGAATCGTAAAATGCTGCGGTGGTATTGTTGTTAATGAATTTGGAATTATCGATGCTTAATTTACCGTTGAGACTGTTAATTGCCGCGCCGTTTATGCCTTGATTGTTGGTGAATTCGCTATTAGCAACGCTTAAACTATTTGGTCCCCAAAAGGCAATAGCGCCTGCTCCTCTTTCGTCGTTTCCAGCTACTGCTTTATTGCCGTTAAATTTACTGTTATTAACTGTCAAGTTTCCTTCAAAAGCGCTGAAAATCGCGCCGCCACCTCCATCGGCAACGTTATTAATAAAATCGACGTTTTCTACGGACAAGATACCTTGATGTTCCGTACTAATACCGCCGCCCCTTTCTGGGGTGTAACCGTCGGCAACGGTTAAGTTTTTTAAGGTTAAGCTGGTGGGGTTTGCGGAGGCAGACTTGAGATTAAATACGCGGGTTTTCTGGTTGCCGCTAATAGTTAAATTGTTGGCATTTGCTCCGTCGATAATTAGGTTTTTTCCTACTTCAATTTCCAGTTGACTGTTGAGGGTAATAGTTTGGTTTGCCAAACTGGCATCGAATTTAATTACATCTCCCGGGTTTGCGGTGGCGATCGCCTCTCTTAAAGAACCGGCACCGCTATCGTCGATCTTACTTACAGTGAGGGTAGCAGACATTTTTAATACTCCTTAAAAATTTTTAACTGCTAGACGCACCCTCTTTGACAATTAACAATTAATAATTAACAATTAACAATTACGCTTATTGGTAACTGCCTTCGCTCGAATAATTTTACTAGAGATTGCCCTTCTACGTCAACCTCCACCCCTTTCTTTTTAATCTTACTCTCCCCGTTATGCCCATTCGGGTAAAGTCTGAGACGGTTTATAAAGTTATAATAAAGAAGGAATTAAAGTCGGAGCTTTGTTTTTCAAATTCGGTAATTTTACCAATAAAAAAAATGCGGGGAAATCCCCGCACTCGCAAAAATACTTAACGCATCTGCCAATTGTTAATTGTTAATTGTTAATTGTTAATTAGACACTAAGCCTTTTTGTTCACCGGATCGGCGATGTAGCGGAAGTTATCGTCGGAATTCCAAGGTCCGCGCTCGTCTTTTTTGCCGTTAGTAGATAAATTGTAGTAAATATCTACGGTACTATCGGGCTCGATGTCGCCGAAGAAAGGATCGGTTAATTTGCCCACGGACTCCAGGGCTTTCATAAACATTTTAGTATGAGAAATTTCGCGAGTTAACAAATGCACTAGAGTGTCTTTTGTAGCGGAATCTGGTGCCATTTGGATCAAAGATTCGTAAGTTTGACGGGCGCCTGCTTCGGCAGCAATATTAGCGCGCAAATCTCGTACTACATGGCCGCCTTCGTTGAGATAGGCAGCGGTCCAAGCTTGTCCTTGAGAGTCTAAAAAATGCGGTCCTTTGCCTCTGACTGCAAATAAAGTGCTTTTATATGCTTCGTCTTGCTCTTTCTCGCCGCCATTTTTAGTATGTTCTTCGATCAGTTTGCCAATCATTTCTAAATGGCTAAACTCTTCTACGGCAATGTCTTGGAGCATATCTTTGATACCTGCATCTTCGACGTGGAAAGATTGCACCCAGTATTGCAATGCTGCGGAAAGTTCCCCGGTGGCACCGCCAAATTGTTCTAATAATAATTCAGCAAAACGGGGGTTTGGCTGTTTGATGTGTACGTCTTTTTGGATGAGTTCTTTTTTGTGAAAAAACATTCTTCTTTAACCTTTGCTAAAAAAACAACCCTAGCAACATTTAAAACTCCTGGAAAGAGTCAGTAATGATGAGAGAAAAAATAAAAAATCGGGAATTACCTCGAACGATAGTTGGCGATAATTCCCGATCGCTCTTTAATATCCTCCGCTCTCATTAACTAAACTTCTCGCTTGAGAACTTTTAGTCACTAAACACTACTTTAGAATTTTGCCCGGCTATTTTCATCTGCCAAAAGTTAGAAGCGATCGCCAAACTCCCACCTTTACCATCCCTCGGCTTTTTCCCCCTTGGAATTAACTATCTTTCCCTGTCTTTAGTATTAGAAATAAACCAAAAGTTCGAGCGGTTTTTTCTACCTTTAGAGGGTTGACACAAAAAAACCGGGTTTCCCGCGAGAAACCCGGTTTCTAAAAATATCAAATTAACCCCTAGATAGAGGTAAAAATACTTAATTAACGAACGAGACTTTCTGCCGAAGCTGCTTCAATTGGCTTCATCAAATAAAGCTTGATGAATTGCCAACCGTTGGCAAGATACAGAGGTAACTTCTGAAGTAACTGCAGCGCTTTGGGTTTGTTAGAGTTAACAATGGCCGTCAGCTTCTCGTTATTTTTGACGCAAGTTTCGAGGCGATCGTAAAACTCGGGATTATCCACATCCAGCATCACCGGAAATACCCGGGCTGCGGTTTCGTTGGTTTTTTCGATTACATGCTTGTCGTACTCGCGAGCGTCCAAACCGAGACAAGCGTAAAAACCGGAGCGTTGGATGTCGTTTAAATACATGGTCACAAACACGGATAACAAGAAGAAACGACACCACAACTTCGCCTTCCAGTCGTTCAAAATACTCGGCTGGGACTTCATTATTGCATCGAAGAAATCGCCGTGGCGGTTTTCATCCTGACACCAGTTTTCAAAGAAGTTAAAAATCGGATAGACCCTGTCTTCTGGGTGCGCTTCGAGATGGCGATAAATAGTGATGTAACGCCAGTAACCAATTTTTTCTGACAGGTAAGTGGCGTAGAAAATGAATTTGGGTTTAAAGAAAGTGTATTTGCGGCTTTTGGTCAGGAAACCCAAATCTAGGGACAGGTTAAAATCTGACATGGCCTTGTTTAGAAAGCCGGCATGGCGCGCTTCGTCCCGGGACATTAAATTAAAGCACTCGGCCAACACGGGGCTTTTACCTTTTAAACGACGGCCTAATTCTTTGTAGAGCAGGAAGCCAGAAAATTCGGCGGTGCAGGAACGTTCTAGAAATTCAACGAACAAGCGGCGAGTTTCACCATCGATGTTGTCCCAGGAGCGATCGAACTGCTCGTCTCGGACGAAATGGTGGCGGTTGTAGTCCGTGCGGAATTCTTCGAGAATCGCTTTTAATTCGTCTTCGTTTACAGAGATGTCCATTTTGGTCATCTCGTCGAAGTCAGTAGTATAGAAACGGGGGGTGAGGATGGTTTCCTTTGCCGGGACTTTAACGCCGGGCCGGATTTCATCAAAACCTGGTTTTTCGAGGGTATTTACCATATTTATTTTTCGGTCTTTTTTTTATGATTATTTGCCTACAGGAGATTTTGGGCCCCTGGTTTGGCCCTTAGTCCCTTTTGTCTCTCGCCCTGTTACAAAACGAACAATTTGGGAGATTAACAATGGGGTATGGACTTTTTGTTGGATAGCATTCAGTCTATCAACATCCGGGAGAGTAATAGGAGCTACTTTTGTTAAGAATTGCAAAGAAGGTCTTTTGAAAGGCCCGTTCCTGGGACAGATCGGAAAGCCGCCGCGTCTAATTTCGGCATAAAAGGCAAAATAGTAAATATAGGCCAGACAATTAAAAAAAAATTAAATATTTACGGGAAAAAATGAATAGAGTAGGAATGAGCTATGTTCTATGGGTAGCGGGTCTTGTGGGAGTCAGCGGACTTCATCGCTTCTATAATGGCAAGATCTTTACAGGTGTTTTATGGTTCTTCACCGGGGGCCTTTTGGGAGTTGGCCAGTTTGTGGATTTGTTTTTAATTCCCAACATGGCCGACGAACGGGAAGCGGAAATTAGGGCCAAATTGGGGGTTTCTGGCAATGGGGTGCCTTTGACTCAGACAAATGGAGCGATCGCCTTGACTGCCGTTGCGAAAACTCGCGAGGATCTTATGGTTTGTTTGCTCAAAGCTGCTGCGGATAAGGGCGGGAAATTATCTGTTACTCAAGGCGTCTTGGCCACCGGTGCGAGTTTTGCCGAGGTGGAAGCAACTTTTAAGGAAATGCTGCAAGCTGGTTATGTCAGCGTTGATAACGACCCCGAGACTGGGGTTGTTGTTTTTGAATTTCACGAATTGTCTTAGTAGGATTTTGAGTATGAATGCGAGTAATAGCTAACTTTGGGTATGGAGAGGGGGCGGAAATAGGATAGAATA
>CALKCV010000336.1 GCA_938083405.1 uncultured Microcoleaceae cyanobacterium
TACCCACAATTTTAGCTGTGTTGCGCTACTACGAACTGGACTACGAACCTAACATTTGCAATTTGTACAGACTGGCATAAGTGCCGTCTTGGCGCAATAATTCGTCGTGACTGCCAGATTCTACTATTTCTCCGCGCTTCAATACTAAAATGCGATCGACGTTTTTAATAGTAGAAAGTCGGTGCGCGATAATAATAGCAGTTCGCCCTGCCAGGAGTCGGTCTAATGCTTCTTGAATCAAAGCTTCAGTACCTACATCTAAACTGGCAGTCGCCTCGTCGAGTACCAAAATTTTCGGGTTGCGAATGGCGACTCTGGCAAATGCTAATAACTGCTTTTGCCCCCCAGAAAGATTAGTGCCCCGTTCTCGCAATTGAGTATCGTAACCTTCCGGCAACTGTTCGATAAACCTGGCAACATTTGTCCTTTCTGCCGCATTGCGGATTTCGTTAATAGAATAACTTTCCCCCAGAGAAATATTAGTTTTCACATCTCCAGAAAAAAGAAAACTGTCTTGGAGAATTACGCCGATATGTCGTCTTAATTCGGCTTGGGGCAAGTCGCGAACTTCGATGCCGTCAACCAGAATTTTACCTTTATTAATTTCGTAAAGACGACACAAAAGACGAATTAAGGAAGTCTTTCCCGCGCCAGTGGGGCCGACTAAAGCGACTTTTTCCCCTGGTTTGATGGTGAAATTGAGGTTCTTAATAACGTATTCGTCCGGTTTGTAAGCAAAGGAAACGTTATCGAAGATAATTTCGCCCATGTGCGATTCGGGAATGTTTGAAAATGAGGAGGTCGATCGCCTATTTTCTCCTTCTGGGTCGCGTATTTCTATGGGTTGATTGAGGATGTCGCTAACCCTTTCGACTGCGGTTAATCCCGCTTGAACTGCGGTGAATTTGTCGGCAAATTGTCGCAAGGGCTCGAAGAATAGTTGGGCGTATAAAATGAAGGAGGAAAGAGTTCCAAAGGTAAGTTTATCTCCGATTAGCAAGTTACCGCCAATTAACAACACTGCCGCGATCGCTATTAAAGATATCCATTCTAAAGTCGCCGATACTGCCGAGTCGTAAAAAATCGTTTTATCTATGGCTTTAACATATCTACGGTTCGTCACCCCAAACTTTTTCGAGTTCAATTGTTCTCGCAAAAATAGCTGTACTACATTAATACCTACCAAGTTTTCTTGCAATTGACCGTTAAGATTGGAAAGCTCTTCTCTTGCTTTGTAATTAGCTTTGCGGTATTGTTGTTGATAGTAAATAATCACTGCTGCAATGGGTATCATCGTCAATAGCAACATCAACCCTAATTGCCATTGCAAAAATAACATGGTAGCTGCAATTACTACTAGGGAAAATAGATCGCTGACAATGCCTATAGCCCCTGTGGAAAATACTTCTCCCAAGGCTTCGACATCGCTGGTAAGGCGAGTAATTAATTTACCGACGGGAGTCCGGTCAAAGAATCTTACTGCTAGGGAAAGTACGTGGTCGAAGATATCGTTTCTGATGTCGGCGGTCATGTTTTGCCCCATCTTTTGTACCAGGTAGCCTTGGACTGCTTGGACTGCAAAACCCAGGGTAATGGTCAGCAATAATAAAAAGGCCAGAAGTCTCAAACCGGCCGTTGTTGACATTCCTTGGATAAAGTGGTAAACTTCTTCTCCCTTAATCAAAGAAATAGCTTGTCCGATGAGGAAGGGTTGAACTGACCTGGATACTGCCACTGGCACTAATAACAGGATGCATAAACCTATGAGTCCTTTATAGTTGCTGGCATAAGAAGCCAAACGTCGAATTAACCCCCAGTCGGTTTCCCGGGGTCTGGTATTTTGGTCGGTGTTCGTTTGGAGCGATCGGCTTGTCATTTAAGCTAATGGCAATAATGGTGGTTGTAACAAAGCAATGTTTGTTTAATGTAACATATTAATGGGAAATTGTTACTTGGTAGAACAGGCGTCTCGCCTGTTATCCGAAACGGTAGAACAGGCGTCTCGCCTGTTATCCGAAACTATGTATGAAATTGAAACGGAAAGATTGTTGCTGCGGCAGTTTTCATTGGCAGATGTCGATGAAATTTATGCTATTTATTCCCAGGATGAAGTAATGAAATATGTAGGAAAAATAAGAACTAGAGAAGAGGTGGAAAAGTACATCGAAAAGATGTTGAAAAGTTGGGAAGAAAATAAATTTGGGATGTGGGCGATCGCCTGGAAAAATGAAGCCAAAATCCTGGGCGACGGTGGCTTGTGTTTCTTGGACGGAACTCCACCAGAAATAGAAGTGGGCTATGTCTTGGATAAACCTTACTGGCATTTAGGATTAGCTACAGAAGTAGCAAAAGCTAGTTTGAGATATGGATTTGAAGTCTTGAATTTACACAAAATTGTTGCTGTTGCCGATCCAAAAAATGTAGCTTCGCGCAGGGTCATGGAGAAAGCGGGGATGAAATACGAGAAAGATGCTTTCTATTACAACAGCGACGTGGTATATTATTCTATCTCAAAATCTGACTGCAGTTCCGATGGCTCTTTGTTTGTTTTGCACGAATAAACGAAGAGGCTAAATATCGTAATTACTCCCTGATTTTTACCAAATTTTAGTGGTATTTATAATAAATTAGTATGTACGAAATTGAAACGGAAAGACTGTGGATGCGGCAGTTTAAATATGCAGATATTGATGATATTTATGCTATTTACTCCCAGTATGAAGTCATGAAATATGCAGGAGGAATAAGAACGAGAGAACAAGTGGAAAGTTACCTCGAAAATATTTTAAAAAGTTGGCAAAATAACCAATTTGGTATGTGGGCGATCGCCTGGAAAAATGAAGCTAAAATTATTGGTCGTGGTGGCTTGTGTTTCTTAGATAATACGCCAGAGGTAGAAGTTGGCTATGTCTTGGATAAACCCTATTGGAATTTGGGATTGGCTGCGGAAGTAGCAAAAGCTAGTTTGATATCTGGATTTGAAGTCTTGAATTTAGAAAGAATCGTTGCTATTGCTAATCCCAAAAACTTCGCTTCCCGGAGGGTAATGGAGAAAGTGGGGATGACATACGAGAAAGATGCTTTTTATTACAACAGCGACGTGGTATATTATTCTATCTCAAAATCTGACTGCAGTTCCGATGGCTCTTTGTTTGTTTTGCACGAATAAACGAAGACAGAAAAAATAGCACGACGGCAAACATTTATCGAGATAAATTATGAGCAAAATTACTCTAGTTATTGGCAACAAAAATTATTCTTCCTGGTCTTTGCGGGCCTGGTTAACCCTAAAACAGGCGGGAGTGGACTTTTCTGAAATCACTATTTTTTTAGACACTCCTACCACTCATCAAGATATTCGGCGCTACTCTCCCACCGGAGGGATACCAGTGTTATTGGATGGCGATCTGACCGTTTGGGACTCTTTGGCCATTTGCGAATATGCCGCAGATAAATTTGCTAAGTGGTTATGGCCAGAAGATATGGAGGCCCGGGCGATCGCTCGTTCTATTAGCGCGGAGATGCACTCTGGGTTCCCCCAGTTGCGGCAAAATATGCCTATGGACTGCCACAGTCGATATCCAGGGGAGGGAAGGAAACCGGAGGTTGAGGCAGAAATCGACCGAATTCAAACTATTTGCCACCAATGCCGGGAAAAATACGGGGCGAATGGGGATTTTTTATTCGGACATTTCACTATTGTTGATGCAATGTTTGCCCCGGTTGTCTCTCGTTTTATTACTTATGGCGTAAAGTTAGATTCGGTAGCTCAACATTATGTTAATTCCATTTTGGTTTTACCTGCCATGCAAGAATGGCTTGCTGCTGCGGCTGAAGAAGGGGATAGCGTTAGGAGTTTGATCTTTTAGTTGTTAATGGTTAGTTGTTAATGGTTAGTTGTTAATGGTTAGTTGTTAATGGTTAGTTGTTAATGGTTAGTTGTTAATGGTTAGTTGTTAATGGTTAGTTGTTAATGGTTAGTTGTTAATGGTAAAAATAAAGAATAAACAACTAACAACTGACAACTAACAACTAACAACGTTTCGGATAACAGGCACTTTGGCCTGTTCTACCAACTAACAACCGACAACTAACAACTAACCGGATAACAGGCAGGATGCCTGTTCTACGTTCCAACGAAAAATATGCGCGTTTTATTAGTGGATGACGAACGAGAATTAACTGCCCCTTTGAGTTTGGCTTTGACTCGGGAGGGTTATAGGGTTGATGTGGCTGATGATGGGGTTAGGGGCAGCGAAATGGCTGTTAAAAGTAATTACGATTTGTTGATTTTAGATTGGATGTTGCCGGAAAAAAGCGGTTTAGAAATTTGTAGGGAGTTGCGATCGCGTCAGGATAATACCCCCGTTTTATTTCTTACTGCTAAAGATACCATCGACGATCGCGTTTTAGGCTTAGATTCTGGGGCCGACGATTATTTGGTAAAGCCTTTTGAATTGCGGGAGTTATTAGCAAGAGTTCGGGCTTTATTGCGCCGTCCTCCTACTTTAGAATTAGATGTTGCTAATAATACTCTCCAGGTGGGATATTTAAAATTAGATGTGGAAAATCAAGCGGCTTATCGCGGTGGAGATACTATTAATTTATCGGAGAAAGAATGTAGGTTATTAGAATACTTTATGCGCCACCCGGGGCAACTCTTAACCCACCAACAAATTTATCAATATTTATGGCCAGAAGGAGATCGACCGAGCAGCAATGTATTAGTCGCGCAAGTTCGATTGTTGCGCAGAAAAATCGAACGAACGGGGGAATCGCCATTAATTCATACCGTTTACCGCAAAGGTTATCGATTAATTGTTAATTGGTAAAACAGGCATCCTGCCTGTTATCCGCGTAGAACAGGCAGGATGCCTGTTATCGGCTTAGTTGTTAACTCAATTACGGTTACTTCTGGCGGACAGAATAACCTTCCTGGGAAATAAGTTCCCAGACCGCGATTGACGTATAAATAATTATCGCCGACTCGGTGGGAACCTCTCGCCCATTCCCAATGTTTGACAACTTTATAACAATCTGCCATAAAAGGAATAATCGGACGTAGAAAGCTAGGAACCTTGCTGCGGATGGGTTTGATATACTGCGGCAGGGGTCCGATGCGGGGGAGATCGATTTGTCCGCCGTGAGTGTGACCGGATAACTGCAAATCCACCCGCCACCGTTGCAAGACGTACGCGGTATCGGGGTTGTGAGATAACACGATGCGGGGAATATTGGGGGCGATCGCTTTCATTACTGGTTCTGGTTGGAAGTCGCCGGACCAAAAATCTGCCAACCCCGCCAAAGCGAGGTCGCTTCCGAAAGGATACACCACTTCGTTATAGAGAACCCGAATGCCGATCGCCTCTAGGGCGTTAATCACTTTTTCCTGTGCCCCTGGCAGGTAGTTGTCGTGGTTGCCGAGGACGGCGTAAATGCCAGCGCGACTTTCGAGACCTTTGAGTCGCAACGCCAATTCGCCAATGGGGGAAGGGTCGTCGGTAACGTAGTCGCCAGTGAGCAGGATTAAATCTGGTTTTGCGGCGTTGGTGGTGGCGATCGCGTATTGTAGCAATTCCTCGGATAATCCTTTACCGTCGTAGTGGAAATCGCTAAGTTGTACCAGTTTCGTACCTTCGAGGTGGGAGGGCAAGTCGGCGATTTTGACTCTCAGGTTTTCTACCTGCAAGGGACCGGTTAAGATTTTGTGCATGAGTTAGGTTTTGGTTGACTGGACTTGCTTTTAGGATAGCAATCTCAAAAAGGTTATGGAAAATAAGCCAGTGCTTTATTTTCCATAACTCGGGCTACCGTGAATATCTCCGCCACAAATATGAGATGCACTCTCTCACTCTCCCAGCCATTCGTCCCGAGAAACGCCTGCTTGTCGCAGCAACCGTTGTAATAAGCCGACACCGATATCGCTGTGATGCGGATTTGGTATGGTAACAGTAATATCCCCACGGCGCATCTGAGGATGCCGTCCACCTGTGTAGGGCCCTTCAAAACCCAATTCGCGGAGACGTTTTACCAGATCGCCCCAAGAGACGGGAGTTAATCGGGACATCTTTAAACCAGATACATCAAGCCCGGCAATTCCCGGCAAAACCAGGAAATACCGTTCATAGCAGTGTGACAGCAGAACTATCAACACAGGCGGTATCGCGCAATGCTTTGAGGAAAATCCCCAAAGCGCCGTTCCAATCTCTCGGCATCGAGTGACCGCAGTGCGGACATTTAAAATGCTCCCGGCCTCCTAAGTTTTGATGAACATGACCGCCCGATCGTACAAGTTTTGGAAGTATATTCCTCAGTTACATCTATGACAGTCGCGCCTCGTTTTAAAGCGTGGAACTTAAGAGTTTGTTTGAAACGATAGTGTGCCCAATTTAGCATTTGGCGAACTGTTGTTGAGTTCAGCTTGCGTTTCTTTTTTCCTGATTTGGCAACCATTTGGGATGACTCAAAAGTAGGGAGAAAGATAACGCGATACTCAGTAGTTAACCATTTTGCTATTTTTTTATGGACTTCATCTATCAGGTTTCTTATTCTAATAAACAAGCTGTTAATTTTCTTGTTTAATCGCTGCCTTTTGTGTTTATTTAAACGACCTTTTAATGTGGTCTTAGTAGAGATTAGCTTGTCAATATGCTGTCCCAATCGAAAGATTCTAGTAATGTCTCGATTGCCTATATCGATAAACTTTTCTCCATCAAATCCCGTTAGAAAACTACGAACACCAGGGTCTAATGCAATGATGGATTGACTGTTAGATGTTTCTGGTTTAAACTCTATTGGAAATACAGCAAACCAGCGTTTTTTGTCATAAACGTTCCTGAGTCTCTGCATTCCAAGATTGTTCTCTAACACAAGTCTTATATTTACCATCTTTTTGCTTTTGCTGGTACTCAACATCCATAGTAGAAATCACTTCTGATGCCTGGAAGTTTAATTCTTTTGTTACTGACGGCAACCAAGTACCTTTTTTAAAGTCTTCTACCCTAAATTTAATTGATTGTATTCTGTCTCTAATAGAGCGAAATTTACCCGCTTCTTGCTGTTTAGCCCCGCTTTTACGACTAGCTTTAAATGCCATAACAGCATCATAAATTGCGTTGACTTTAAGGTGGTATGGTGATTCTTTAACCCAATCTGGTAAGTCACTATTTAAGACAACTTTACGCAAATCGTACTTAGAAATAAAACCATGTTTGCGTTGATAAGCTATAGCTTGATTAAAGCAATATCTACTTGCCGCTAGCCATTGTTTCCAAATTTGATGGAGACTTTTTTCTGGGTAAATTCTTATCTTTTGAGATTTTAGATGAGTATTTTCTAAGTCCGTACAACCTAGCTGAGAAACAGTGGAGGATTGACAAGATGTCCTCAACCATTTCCTGTTGGGGAGATAGTTCAATTTGGCCCTGAACCACGATTTCACAAGAGTGTTGGGCGTCGAGCCTTGGCGAGCAAATAGCTCGACACCATTGGAGCAAATCGAAACCAAATCTTGCGAGCCTATCTTTGTATGTGACCACAATAGATTCGACATTTCCTGACATGACCCGCTCCAATACGGTAAGCATTTTTTTCCGTTTGTAGTTGAGTCCTCCTCCAACTTCTTTGACAAGTTCTCCATCAGGGTATTGGGATTGGAGATATTCACATTGACGCGCCCAGACTTCTTTTTGCTTCGTTGACGAGACTCTGGCATAGAGGATGACAACCCTATCCCCGGTAGTCCCAGTTGTATATGTGGTGATGTCATACCTTCGCTGACCTCCTGTCGAGCTATTTGCTCGCTAGCGCTCGACTCTAATTGCTTTGATTTTCCCTTGCTCTTCCCAGTGTCGAGCTATTTGCTCGCTAGCGCTCTACAAAGTTTTATCGCAGACCCCCAATGTTCGGGCCGCTTCCCCTGGCGTTACATAATTTTTGGCCATTTCTTTTTCTTTTTGTCTTCATTTTTTATCATAACACTATTTGCCGGAAATTGCCAGGGTTTATAAAATCTAGTTGCGCACCTCCGCGATCTGATTGAGGTCCATACCTCCGATGACCGGAATTTCCAGTCCCAAACGCAACCGCAGGGCGATCCAATCGCTGAGGGCTTCGCGCAATTCGCGGCGGCAACCTTCTAGGGTTGTATGGTTTCCCCAGACTCCCTGGAGTCCTGGGATTTCGCCCCAGTAGGTTTTGTCGTCTTCGATAATCTCATAAATTGCCAGTTCTAATGCCTGGTCTATGTAACTAGCAAGCATTGGTTTTGTCTGTATTTTTGGTTTTAATTGTTATTGTACACGGTTCCAGGAGCGATCGGGGCTCTATAATTGAGTAAGTAATTTGCTAATTAAAACTTATGCTGCAACTCGTCAATATTCCGATAGAAAAAGATGAAGATGGATATTATGCTTGTTGTCCGGCACTTCCTGGCTGTCAGACTCAAGGTGATTCCTTAGAAGAAGTCAGAGAAAACATGAAAGAAGCAGTGGAACTTTATCTGGAAACTCTCTCGGAAGAAGATATCCCAGAAACCTGGTTTTTCAAAAAACCCCGGTTTCTTAATTCCTAGAACTATCTTACAAAGAACGCAACTTATTAAACAACTTTTCCAACAAATTCTGCTGCCACTTCTTCTCGGCAAACTGCCGTTTTTTCAACAACAAACCGGCCTTACTATTCACCTCCGATAAAGTCGGGTAAATGTGAATGCCAGTTAAAGCAGAAACGGGCAACTTTTTCGACATCGCTAATACCACTTCGTGGATTAATTCCCCCGCAGAAGGCCCCACTAGATGCGCCCCTAAAATTTGACCGTTGCCTAAAGTAATAATCTTCGCAAATCCCAAAGTCGCCCCTTCTGCTTGGGCGCGATCGACCCCGGCAAAAGGCTGCTTCAATACATAAATACCC
>CALKCV010000337.1 GCA_938083405.1 uncultured Microcoleaceae cyanobacterium
AATTCCAGCGATCGCCGAAAAATTCCAAGCTACATCGGTTTATTTCCAAAAAGAAGTAACCTCGGAAGAAATTCAAGTAGAAAAAGCTTTAGCTAGGGTCTCAAAATTCATTGGTGTCGAACTTAAGTCTTTTTGGAGTCATACTCTCTATCACCCAGAAAACTTACCTTTTCAAATAAAACAGTTACCCGAACTATTTACCAGTTTTCGCAAAGAAGTAGAAAAAAAATCAGAAGTAAATTCAACTTTTCCCACACCGCAAACATTACCCGCTTTACCAGCAGAAATAGAACTCGGTAAATTGCCTAATTTAGAAGATTTCCATCTGGAACCGCCCCCAGAAGAACCGAGGGCAGTTTTACAATTTAAAGGAGGAGAAACGGAGGGCATCGCTAGAGTAAAACATTATTTCTGGGAAGCAGATTGTTTGCAAGATTATAAAGAAACCAGAAACGGAATGTTAGGGGCGGATTATTCTTCTAAATTTTCTCCTTGGTTGGCTTTGGGGTGTTTGTCGCCGCGCTATCTTTATGAAGAAGTGAAAGAATACGAAAGCCAGCGGGTAAAAAATAATTCTACTTATTGGTTAATATTTGAATTGTTGTGGCGGGATTATTTTCGTTTTGTCTGCCAGAAACACGGCGATCGCCTCTTCCACAAAGAAGGTTTGCAAGGGTTAAATATTGCTTGGAAAGAAGACTGGGAACAATTTAAAAAATGGCAGGAAGGAAAGACGGGTTTTCCTCTCATAGATGCCAATATGCGGGAACTGGCAGCAACCGGTTTTATGTCAAACAGAGGGCGGCAAAATGTAGCTAGTTTCCTGACCAAAAATTTAGGAATAAATTGGCATAAGGGGGCGGAGTGGTTCGAGTCTTTATTAATAGATTACGATGTCTGTAGTAATTGGGGAAATTGGAATTACAGCGCCGGAGTGGGAAACGATGCCAGAGGATTTCGTTACTTTAATATTGCCAAGCAGTCCCAAGATTACGATCGCGAGGGAAAATATGTCAAACATTGGTTGCCGGAGTTGGCAAAAGTTCCCGCTGCCAAGGTGCATTCTCCTTGGAAATTATTGCTAGTAGAACAAGGTCGCTTTGAGGTGAAATTGGGGGAAGATTATCCCGAACCGATGGTGAATTTGCAGCGATCGGTCAGGGAAAATGAAAAGGTCTATAATGCGGCTTTGGGACCGTCTGGTAAAGGTAAAAAGCCATATAATAAAGGTAAAAGACGGCGGTAGGACGGGCAATATCAATTAATTATTAATTACTTAGCGTAGCAACCCTTATAGCATTTATCGAATTGGTGAGGTACATAAATTTTCTCCCCCCCGGGATAATGGTGGGTTAAAATATTGTACTTCACCGATTCAATAATTTCTATAACCTGACTTGCATTGCCATCCTAAACCAAGAAACCTGGTTTTTGGGAAAAACCGGGTTTCTTAATTTCGAGATGCACGCGATCGCTACATCGATCTATTTTCACCTATTTTATCCTAATTTAACTTACTAAAACCCGCTTATCTCTGTTAGATTTAACCGCCTTTACTGGGATCGAAATCTCGAAAGTAGTTCCCTCTCCAATGTCAGAAATACACTTAATTTCCCCCTTATGTTTTTCTACCACAATTTGATGGGCGATCGACATTCCCAAACCGGTACCTTTACCCACAGGTTTCGTAGTAAAAAACGGATCGAAAAGCCGTTTAATAGTTGACTCGTCCATGCCAGCACCCTTATCGGAAATAGAAATCAAAACCGCATCGGCAGTAGTTTCGTCTTCGGCTTTTTTCAATTTAGTTTCTATCAGAATAACTCCCGGTTTATCTCGCTCTTCGAGGGCATCAACCGCATTGGCGATGATATTCATAAACACCTGATTTAGCTGACTGGCATAGCACTCCACTAAAGGCAATTGACCGTATTTTTTAACCACAGTAATTAGAGGACGTTCTCCATTGCCTTTAAGCTTACTTTGTAAAATTAGCAAGGTACTGTCAATGCCCGAGTGAATATCTACTTCTTTTTTATCCGCTTCATCTAAGCGAGAGAAATTGCGCAGGGATACCACTAACTCCCTAATTCTTTCCGTACCTAATTTCATCGATTTTAGAATTTTCGGCAAATCTTCCATCAAGAATTCTAGTTCGTATTCTTCTGCAACTTCTCTAATTTCTGCCGCTGGTTCTGGATAATGCTTGGCATAAAGTTGAAGCATTTGCAACAAAATTCCAGTGTATTCATTGGTGTGATGAATATTGCCGTAAATGAAACTTATCGGATTATTAATTTCGTGGGCAATTCCAGCTACCATTTGACCCAAACCCGACATTTTTTCTGCCTGTATTAATTGGGTTTGGGTGTATTGCAATTCTCGCAAAGTTTTTTCTAGTTGCAAGGCTCTTTCTCTTTCTTGAATTTCTGCCAGCCGGAGGGTGGCTTCCGTCTGTTTTCGAGCGCTAATATCCCTCACGATCGCCAAAACTTCATCCCCGCCGCAGGGCACATATCTTGCCTCGCAATGACACCAGTTTCCTTCAATTTGTAGGACATATTCCCCTGTTTGCGGCTCCCCCGTTTCTAGGGTTTGTCTGAGGTAATGGTTGGTCCAATAGGCTAAATCCATTGTAAATACTTCGTCGATGGTTTTGCCGATAAAATCGGAAGAAGGTCGAGGGTGTTTCTCATCTTTGGGGGGGAAGTAGTCGAGGAAAACTCCCTCAGAATTTAACCTAAACATTAAATCGGGAATTGCTGTTATTAAACTGCGATTTTTTATTTCGCTTTCTCGCAGGGCTTCTTCTATTTCTTTGCGGTCTGTTATTTCAAATCTAATCGATAAATATTGGTAAGGTTTTCCTCTACGGTTTAAGAAAGGCACCACTGTGGTATCAACCCAATAATAACTGCCATCTTTGGCTTGATTTTTTATTTCTCCTTGCCAAATTTTTCCTGCTTTAATTGTTTGCCAGAAATCCTGGAAAAACTCTTGAGGATGATAGCCAGAATTAACTATGTGATGGTTTTGTCCGATTAATTCTTCCCTAGAATATTTCGAAAGCTCGCAAAATTTGTCGTTGACATAGTTGATAATTCCTTGGGCATCTGTAATTGCGACGATGGCCGCTTTATCCAAAGCAAGTTTAGTATCGGATAATTCTTTAAGAGTTTTCTGTAATAATTCGTAGAGGGCATTATTATCTACGATCGCTTGTTTGTACTCTGCTTGTTTTTTAGAATCTGTATGCTTGTCTAACAGGGCAGTTACAATCTGCTGAAGCGAGGAATCTTTGTAGTCGTATTGAAATTGATTTTTAGAGAAGTCCATCTTAGTTTTTCCTTATTTTTACGGAACATTTCCATGGATCGTAACAATACTACACCTTTCCCTAAAAGTCTCTATCTTAGGTTGCATCACCCTGAATATTAATATATTCTTCATATTTCCGAGAGCAGAATTTAGCAAAACTAATGACTGACATTAGTAAATTTAATCAAACTAAAATCAATCGCAATGGCTCCAAGCTAACCCCCCAGGGAAAAGGACGCTCTTTGAGTCCGTTCCATTTTTCCTTGAAAACTTCTGCTTGCAGATGATAATCTTGAGGGCCGTTAGGTGGCTCGTGCAGTTTCAAAAACAGAGTCATCCGGTGGGGGGTTTCGCTGGTAGCAGCCAGCCAGCAG
>CALKCV010000338.1 GCA_938083405.1 uncultured Microcoleaceae cyanobacterium
TAAAATCTAAAATTATATGACCATAACTCTATCCCCTACTAAATCAAAATTACAAAACTGGCCTGGCTTGATAGAAGCATATAGCTCCTATCTGCCAGTAACTCAAAAAACGCCAGTGGTGACTCTATTAGAAGGAAATACTCCTCTCATACCAGTGCCAGCGATCGCCGAAATAGTAGGCAGACAAGTGCAAGTGTATGTAAAATACGACGGCCTTAACCCCACCGGCAGCTTTAAAGACCGGGGCATGACAATGGCCATCTCCAAAGCAAAAGAAGAAGGGGCAAAAGCTGTTATCTGTGCCAGTACCGGCAATACTTCTGCCTCCGCTGCCGCTTACGCTACCCGTGGGGGGATGCAAGCCTTTGTCTTAATTCCCGATGGATATGTGGCCTTAGGAAAATTGGCCCAGGCTTTGCTTTATGGGGCCAAAGTTCTGGCAATTAAAGATAATTTCGATAAGGCCCTGGAAATAGTGAGGGAAATGGCCTCTAGCTATCCGGTGACTTTGGTAAATTCTGTAAATCCTTATCGCCTAGAAGGTCAAAAAACGGGTGCCTTTGAAATAGTCGATGTTCTGGGAGATGCCCCAGACTGGTTGTGCATTCCCGTGGGCAATGCGGGAAATATCACAGCATATTGGATGGGTTTTTGTCAATACCATCAGGCAGGAAAATGCGATCGCTTGCCTAAAATGATGGGATTTCAAGCGGCTGGGGCAGCCCCGTTGATTAGCGGCCAGCCAGTGGCCAGTCCCCAAACGGTAGCCAGCGCCATCCGCATCGGCAACCCGGCAAGTTGGGAGAAAGCGATCGCCGCCCAAGAAGCAAGCGGCGGCAGTTTTGCAGCCGTTACCGACGAAGAGATTTTAGAAGCTTATCGTTTGCTCGCAGCCCGCGAAGGTATTTTCTGCGAACCTGCCAGCGCTGCCTCAGTAGCGGGTTTGTTGAAGGTAAAAGATCGAGTACCCACAGGGGCGAAAGTGGTTTGCGTCCTCACCGGTAACGGCTTGAAAGACCCCGATACTGCGATTAAACATAGTAATAATCCTCTCAACCAGGGAATAGAGCCTACTTTAGATGCCGTGGCAGCAGCAATGGGATTTGAAAATTAATCTATTTTCTTTTCTTTCCATTCTGGTAGCTGGGGTAATGGCTCTTGCTCGGTGGCCAGAAGTTGGCCTTCTGCTGCTAGTTGGGACAGCTTTTGCGTTTGGGAGATAGCTGCAACTCCTTCGCCCGAGGCGCTTTTAGCTTTAGTCAGCAGATCGACCGCATCCCCTAGGGCCGCAGTTAAAGTTTTGCGAGTTTGGAGATGATTGCTTCGCTCTTCTTCTATGGCCTCTTTTAATCTTTGGACTTCTTTGAGGGCGCGATCGCGCTCTCTGGTAGCATCGATCGCTAAAACTCTCAATTCTTCGAGGCTTTGTATTTTTTCAATTTCTCCTTCTATCTCCACCGCTTCATTTTCTCCTGGGATGGGGAGAGAATTTTTCTCGGCTGCATCGATTTTTGCTTTTAATTGCGCGATAGTTTCTCGGGCTTGTTTGGCTTCATCCCTTCGCTGGATAGCTTCCGTGTTATAAAGCTGACGCCATTTAGAAATACTCTCGTTGGCGGCATCGCGATCGCTTTGGACGGATGCTAGTTTCTCTTGCAGAGTTTGAATTTCGTTTATCCACTGGCCGATCTCGTGACTCATATTGCAATTAAGATTAAGGGTTTTATCTTTCTTAATTATTAAGATACTAGCGAGGGTCAATTTTAATTTTGGCAGATAGGGATGGAAGCTTACCCATCGGAAACTGTTATCGTTAAATTGCAAGGGCTCCGAACGGGTACGAATTTCAAGCAGAAGTAATGAAATATTTCGATAAATTGCGCCAAAGTATACTTCTTCATCGGCAAGCAATATTTGGTCGTGCTAATAGAGAGCGATTGAGAAATTATTTTACATATTTTGTCAAGCGCGCTAAAGAAATTCTTCGATGGGATGAAATTTTTAGCGAGGCTAATAGAAAACATTTAATCAATATTGGAATAGCGATCGCCCAGCAACTCTGGATCGTTTTGTGGAAGATTCTGCGGCGGTTGCTCAAAGCCATACTCAAAAAACTGCTCGGGTTAGTAAGCTTTCTGGGACATCTCGACTGGCAGACTTTAAAGGAAGTAGGAACTAGAGTAGCAAAACAGAGATTGCCCGGCCTTTCTGCTGAAATGGCCTACAACGCTACCTTGGCCCTCTTTCCTGCTTTGCTGGCCATCATAGCTGCTATTGGACTTTTTGACTTTTTGCGAGAGACCCTCTTTCAATTAGGAAGTTTGTTAATTCAAATAGTACCAGACGAAGTGCGGTTGCTCATTAAGAGCGGCGTAGATGAAATTTTAGCTAGTAGAAATATAGGAATATTTTCCTTTAGCTTTATCGGCTCCCTGTGGCTTTTTTCTGGCGTTTTGAGTTCGGCAATGGCAGCTTTAGATCGAATTCATCGAGTGCCACGAGGAAAAGTACGACCGTTTTGGAAAGCTAAGTTAGTTTCTCTGGGTTTAACTATTGGTACTGTTGCCTTATTAATGATTGCTTCGGCACTGGTTCTAATCAGCGATTTTGTCGTAGATTTGATCGCCCGTCAGAGTTGTCTTTTAGAGACAATTCCTAATTGTCCTTTCGAACAAATGGCAGATTGTTTTTTTCAAGAACCGGTAGATAATTGCGTGCTGCAGTCACAATTATTAGCAACTTGGAGTCGGTTAAGATGGCCGATTACTTTGGGGATTGTTTCTATTGCTTTTGCTTTTATTTATCGTTACGGTCCCAGTCAACGTAAAAGACGAATTCCTATAGTACCGGGAGCAATTTTAGCGGCTTTGATGTGGGCGGGAATTTCTAATTTATTTCGACTTTATGTCTTGCATTTTGGTAATTATAACAATACTTATGGGACCATTGGCACTTTTATGATTTTGTTATTGTGGTTGTATTTGAGTTCTTTGGTGGTGTTGATAGGGGCGCAGCTAAACGTGACGGTGGGGGAGAAGATAAATGGCGATTTCTACAAGAGAAAAAGGCGAATTTATCTAGCAAGTCAGGAAAAAATGGAACCACCAAAGATGTTAATGCCGGCAGATTCTCAAGAGAAAAGAGATATTGACTGACAAGAGTATTTTGGTAGTAGATTAGCTTGCTTGTAGTAATCGCTTGGCGATTCATATTTAGAAATCGCTAAAGCGATTACTACGAACACTACCCCGATTCATAGATATAAATCGCTAAAGCGATCGCTACGAACAGCCATTAATATCTTTATTTGTTATTAATTA
>CALKCV010000339.1 GCA_938083405.1 uncultured Microcoleaceae cyanobacterium
TTGCCATCAAAGCGATCGTCGTTCAGACTGGCCCAAGCCGCCGGCGCACTCAGCGGCCAAAACGAAAATATTACCGCAATCAAAGTCAATAATAAGGTCAAAAAAATTGGTTGCCACCAGGGACGGCGGGAATGATTAATCATTAGTTAGGATTTTAGAATTTTATTTATTTTGACATCCTCCCCGGCTATCAGGCACGGGGATTCCTACCGAGTCTTAGCTCTTCGGTGGGTTGACGCTTAATTGGCTGCTGCTACTTTGGCAGTAGTCTTACACTTGCCTCCACGTCCGTTTAATGTCTCGAACTGCCCGCCCGCGACTAATATATTTATTGCTGCGTTTTCATCACGGTCGTGTTTTGCACCACAGTTTAGACACTCCCACTCTCGCACCTGAAGGTCTAATTTTCCACCTTTAAACCCACAGCATGAGCAGGTTTGAGATGTTGGCTCCCAACGACTAATTACTCTAAAATCACGACCATATTTTTCTGCTTTTCCTTCTAGGAATGTTCTGAAAGTTCTCCAACCTAAATCTGATATTGCTCTGGATAATTTGCGATTCTTAACCATACCAGAAACGTTCAAATCTTCTAAAACAATTGTTTGGTTTTCACGAATTATTTTAGTAGATAATTTATGTAGAAAATCTGTTCTTGTATCTTTCAGTTTTGCATGGAATTTAGCTACTCTAACCCGTGCTTTTTCATACCTTTTAGAGCCTTTAGTTTTATGAGATAATGACTTACTTAACTTTCTTAATTTTTTAATTCGTTTCTTAAGTGGCTTAGGAGCATCAACCTTTGTACCATCACTAAATGTAGCAAAGGTAGAAATGCCTAAATCTATACCTACTGAATTATCAGTCTGAGGTAAGATTTCTGATTGTATTTCTACTACAAAACTTAAGAAATATCTATTAGCTGAATCTTTAATTACTGTTACTGATGATGGAGCTACAGGTAACTCTCTTGACCAAACTATCTTGATTTTTCCAACTTTGGCTAAATAGACTTTATGCTGACCAACTTTAAAACCTCCTTTTGTAAATCTTGCAGTTTGTTTTGACTTTCTACTTTTGAATTTAGGAGGTTTAACAGGTTTACCTTTTCTCTGGCCTTTAGTCGATTTAAAAAAGTTTTGATAAGCCTGGTTTAAATCATTTAAAGATTGCTGCAATGGTATAGCAGAAACTTCTGATAACCATTCTCTGTCTTCAGCCTTCTTAGCTTTAGTGATAAACTGTTTTTGTAGTTGAGAATTAGTGGGTTTCTTTTCTCCCGATCTATACTTTGGTTGACAACAAGCTAGGCTATCATTCCAAACCACACGGACACAACCAAATAGCTTGGCTAATCGGTATTTTTGTCCCGGTTTTGGATATATGCGATACTTAAATCTAGCTTTCATAATTCCTATTTCAACTAACAGTATGATAACATATTTATAGAAATAAAATCAACTAAAAAGTCGCCCTAGAAGGGCGAGGCTTTAGACCCAAATTTTCGGTAAAAACTAAAAAGAGGTCTCGCGACCTCCTCGTAAAGCACTACTTTTGTTTGGTTTGGGAAAACTTAGAGTAGTCCAGTATTGGCTCCTGGTTTGCCCGTTACCAACTTAACATTGATAATTTTGCCACCCATTTTCATAATCCGTTGCTGTTCCCTAAACCAACTGTCATAAGGAACTAGCTTTGTAAAATAAGTGTTTTGTAATTCTCGTTGAGTACGGATACGAGTCTGACTGGGAACGCAAGCAGTCACTTTAAACATTCGCATTAGGTCTTATCTCTCCTTCCTTGGTTTGGTTTTTCTTAAATGCTTTTCTTAGATACTGGAGCTTGCTTTGTGCAAGTTATTTAAAGGTCGGGGAGTTTCGCCGTCAATGTTAGCTCGCTAAAACTCATGGCTTTTTCTGCTGAAGCGATAGATCGCCCCAGAACAAAATCCATAAGCCTTTGGCGGTCTAACACTAATCGTAAAACTTCCCCGACCTCAATTTTCCGGCAACAGTCAAAAATTTAAAGTTTCCTGTTTGCCGAGCTTTGCCAATGGCTACTTTAGCTCAAACCAGAGCAAATATAGTCGAAATAGACACCCATTTCCTTACCGGCATCGGCGCCTACCAGACTGGCGGTGACTTCCTTCATTGCTTGGATAGCTTGCACGGTGGAACCGACGGGAACGCCTAGAGAGTTGTAGGTTTCCTTCAGACCGTTGAGGACGCGCTCGTCCAAAATGGAGGCATCCCCTGCGAGCATTGCATAAGTAGCATAGCGCAGGTAGTAATCCAAGTCGCGGATGCAAGCTGCATAGCGACGAGTGGTGTACATATTACCACCGGGACGAGTAACGTCAGAGTACAGTAAGGATTTGGCTACTGCTTCTTTAACGATACCAGCAGCGTTGGCGCTGATAGTGCTAGCTGCGCGAACCCGAAGTTCGCCTGTGGAAAAATAGGCCTTCAGTTTTTCGAGGGCGCTGCCGTCCAGGTATTTGCCTTGGACGTCAGATGAATTGATTACGGCGGTAATTGCGTCTTGCATTTTTGATTTCCTTAAATTCGCTGAATCTTCCGATTTGGGATGGGCGATTTTAAATTGGTGCTGGGGTTAAATAAATTAACGGGTTTTTTCAATTGTCAATTGTTAATTGTCAATTGTTAATTGTTAATTATTAACCTTAGCTCATTGCACCGATAACGTAGTCGAAGTAAGAGGCTGCTTCGGCTGCATCATCTCCAGAGAGGAGGGAAGCAGCTACATTCTTCATGCAGCGGACGCCTTCTGCGACTGCATCGATTGAAGTGCCTAGAGATTTGTACATTTCGCTGACGCCTACCAATCCAATTTCTTCGATGGGAGTAACGTCGCCTGCGACGATGCCATAACTGATCAGACGTAGGTAATAGTCCAGATCCCGCAAGCAGGTAGCGGTCATTTCTTCGCCGTAGGCATTGCCGCCGGGAGAAACAACATCAGGACGCTTTTGGAATAACTGGCCGCCTGCTTCTTTTACGATGCGCTCGCGGGACTCGCTCATGATTTGGGCGATGCGGACGCGCTTTTCGCCGGAAGAGACGAAGGCCTTGATCCGATCTAATTCGCCAGGGCTCAAGTAACGAGCCTCGGCATCAGCATTAACAATTGACTTGGTGACTATACTCATGCTTTATACGAACAGAGTTCAGCTAACGGGTTGTTTAAAAATGGGCTAGCTAGCAAGATGGACTTATGTCCTTCAGCATCACTGCCTCCAAAGTATTCTGAACTATTTTGTACCACTTTTTATTATTTTCTTAATACTTTGTAACATTTAGTTGTAAATCTTGACTTTTGTCGCTCAGTATGTTAAACGCAACAGTTTATTTGGTTTGACCCCGCAGTTCAATGGCTCCGACCTGTTGGCCCAAATAGCGATCGCTCGCATAAGCAAAGGTTTCCGACCCTAGCAACATCCGATCGGCACTATCGGCGGTCAACTTTTTGTTGGCGGACTCCAATGGAGAGGCCGTATTCACCGCGTCCCCAATAACGGAATAATTAACCCGACGGAAGCCTCCAAGGCTACCCGCCACCACAGGCCCGGTATGCAAACCAATACCAAACCTAATTAAAGGCTTACCTTTGGCCTTTAATCTCTGATTCGAGGAATTGAATCTGCGGTGCATATCCATACAAGCGGCCACTGCATCGATGGCGTCCTCTTTGATGTCCAAATTTTTACTCCGAGGAAAAGGGACACCAAAACAGGCCACGATCGCATCGCTAGTATATTTGTCCGCCGCGCCCCCTCTGGTCCATAATTCAATCGGTCATGGCCTCTAAATAATCGTTCGACCAGTGGAGCAACTCCCGGGGGGATGGGAATCCACCAATAATAGAAGCCAAATAATAAGGCTGCCAAGATAAGTACCCGTGCAAAATTAATTGGTCTGGAACAGGCGAGACGCCTGTTCTACGGGGGAATAAGAAATAATTTTATGTAAATATTTTTGCCTACCTACTTAAACCAACCCGCAAACCAAAGGCTATGGTCAATCGTTCTTTCAGGTTCCGATGGCCAAGCAGCCAGCAAGTCGTAGGCCCAATTGCCTGTAACAACAAGATCGACAGACTGCCAGGGTGGCCTTCGCAGGAAGCACCCTATGAGATGCACCGTACAAAATTAAATAAGCAATTTAAAATGATTCTATATTTTAGAAACTGGGTTTCGCAGAACAATACCTTCGCCCTCAAGAAAAAATACCATTCGTAGGTTGGGTGCAGCGGAGCGAAACCCAACAAAATCGTTGGCTTGGGCTTCGCTACACCCAACCTACAAAAAAATGGCGAAGGTATTGGCAGAAGTTACCCGGTTTCTGGCCTCCGAATTTTTCATAATCCATTTAGGATTGCTATATATTAAAACCAATCTACAATTTCAACTTTATTAGCCCCCCAAATCTTGAGAAGGATAATCCGTCAATAATCAGGGAAAAAGAATGACTGCAGCACAAAATATCAAATACAAATATCAGTTCCAAGGTCCCATCGACTTTAGGAACCCTACCTATCTCAACAGAGAAATAGATGGAGAATTATTAGCCGCTTTGAAAGGCGGTAATTTTTGCTATGTATTGGGTTCCCTGCACTCTGGTAAAACTAGCTTGATGCTAAAAGCTATAGAATTACTAAAAGCAGAAAACTATGTCTGCGTCGCCCTGGATTTTACTAAAGTAAAAAATAATCTTATTTCTGTAGAAGAATGGTACGAGGGAGCAATTTTAGAGTTAGAAACCGTTTTCGACCTATCCAAAAAATCTATTGATTTATGGTGGTCGCAAAAGGAATATATCTCTGCGGTAGAAAGATTGATTGTTTTTATTGAAGACGTTCTTTTGCCCAACGCCCAAGAGAAAATAGTAATATTTATAGATGGAATAGACGACGATCGCTACCTAAATAGTCCCTTAGAAGATATCTTTGCTCTAATCGAATATTGCCATCTGGAAAAAAGTAAAAATATCAAATTACAACGATTAACATTTGCCTTATTCGGAGAAAGCATTCCCGAGGATATTCAGAAGTTGGGTAAATCTCTACAATTAAAAAACTTTGATTGGAAACAAGTCCCGCCGCTGATAAAAGGATTGGAAGGTAAAGTCAAAAACCAGGAAGCAGTTATGGGGGAGATTTTGTATTGGACTGAAGGGCAGCCTTTTTTAACCCAAAAAGTTTGTAAGTTAGTAGAAAATTATGTGGGAGATAGCTATTTAGGAAACGGCGCGGAATCGGACCGCGACGAAGCAGGTTTAGTAGAGGATTTAGTCAAGATTTGCGTAATAGAAAAGTGGGAATCTCAGGACGAACCGCCCCACTTAATAAGAATAGGCGATCGCCTCCGGGGCGAACAGAAAAATCCCCAAAGTTTGTTACAGCTAT
>CALKCV010000340.1 GCA_938083405.1 uncultured Microcoleaceae cyanobacterium
AGATTTTAAGCTATTATTGGATATGGCCAATGCACATTAATATAGATTTTTAACTGTTTTTAAAGTACGGACCTTAACAATTGTAAACAATAAACCTCCTGAATTTTCTCATCATCAAAATTGTACTGAACCTTGAGAAATAGCCCAGATTGAACTATTATTCTGGCAAATACTTCTAATTATTAACTTTCAATTTTAAATTAATGTATATTTTGCGAGCCCCATCGCTACTGGAGGTCACATATGTCCCACGAAGCTATCTTTTGACGCGCCGGTCGTTTTAGGAAATGCCACAGGGAAATGTTGCGATGTAAGCTTTAAGTTTTGTTTGACTACAATATGAAAGGCTTGGATTGGTCGGTGAATCTGGTTGTTGTAAATCCACGTTGCCCCCCTTTGTCCTAGGCTTGGATACAATTGATATAGGTGAAATCCGACTAAACCGCAGTTGCATGACGGGTGCTGGTGCTGGGCTTTTGCCTGTAGTCAGGTGGTTTGAGGATTTCTATATCTCGGTCCACGCGACGCGTCCGTCGTCACTGAACCAAACCGCATGAGTAATCCCATGATACTCCGGCACAAAGCGGCTCCTGGGTTTAAAGATAGGGCTCACCATATCGTGCAGCGCTGCACTCTTGAGCCTTTGATCCAGAAGCTTGGTATATCCGCCTACAGACTCCAGCTGATAGGCATAGCCGAGGATCTGCACCATCAGCGGCCTGCTTAAGTGTTTTGGGAGAGAGCGGGCGAAAACCTCTGGCCAATCAGACATCAGCGCCTCAGGCGAGGCATCTACCAAGCCACCCAGATCAAGTCTAAGCTTCCACTCCGTACAACATCTCATAGCGAGCAGGGCCCGACGATATTTGGGTATATCTACACATAGGTTTGTGTTGGAGAGGAAGTCCAGTCGAATGTTCAGAAAACGCTCAACTTATTCGCCAGACGGCCTTGCCACTTCCAAGATTGATTAGAACGTAAAGGGCCTGGTAAAGCTATCGATGCGATCGTCATGCTTGCCTTTCGGGAACTAGCGCAGTTGGTGAAGAAGAAGGTCTAGACTTTACATTCCATGTTAAAGTTTAACCGGAACACCGCAATGGGGTATGCCTATTAGATCAGCGTGGCTAAGATTGGCCTGCTCCCCTTATAAATGGAAAGGCTAGGATTGTTGCAGGTTGGCCCCAAACTTGCTTAAATCCTAACGTGTAAGGTTGTTATAAATGATAAAGCAATGACAATGACTAAATCGCTTCAAAAAAAATACCAGTTGTCTTTGCTGCCGAGATTAGCAAAATCAATTGAAAAACGCAGCGGGCTGCAAACGAGCTTTTTGTTATTGTCGACTGGCTTTGTAGCTGAGAAAGCTTCTGCCATAGACAAAGAGTCTTTACATTTTATACCAAATTCAGGACTAGTCGTATTCGCCGTAGAGCAGAATAATGGTGATTTTTGGTTAAAATTAACGGATGGAAAATGGATCAAAGTCCCTGCAAAATTTATTAATGTTGAAGATGGCGTTGTCGCAGTTAGTCAAGATTGGCTTGTAAAAAATGCACCTTTTTTAGTGTCTAACCCTAAAACGAAACAGGGCGATTATGTAGCTTTCGAAATTAGTTCTCCAAACATAAACGATGTAGAAAGCTCCAAAGTAAATTACTTGCAGCCAAATTTACCTGGTATCTATAGTGCAGAATTTCTGCCAGGAGGCGCGATCGCTATCAGGTTAAACGATGGCGGTAGTATTTCTCTAAATCCCAAACATTTTGTAATTAATGATAATAAGATAATTGTCAGCGCAGGTTGGCTTGAGGCAAATTTGCCGAATGTGGCAAGTGCGGTAGGGAAAAATTTCAAATTTCCGAGTCTAGTTGGATGGTTTTCTGACGAGATTCCATCTAGGTATGAAAATACAAAGTACGTGGAATTAAAAAATGTTGTCAGCGTAAAGTCTTATGACGGCGCTGGATATGAGATCGTCTTAAAAAATGGTCAATTAGTTTTAGCCCAACATTACGCTATTGAGGTAAAAAGTGGTAAGATTTATTTAAACGCTCAGGCTTTTTATGAAATTAATAACCGACCGACCCTATGGTTAGAGGGTTACGATAGCTCTGCCGAAGTTGGCGAGGCTTCGTCTGTTTTGCCAATTATTGGCTTGGGAGCAGTAATTCCACTATTATCATTAAATAAAAGCAAAAAAGGTGAAGATGATGCAAATGATGACAACCAAATTATTTGGAGGGGTGATGGCCATTTAGTAGATGGAGGAACTGGGTTTAACACTTTAAAATTAAGCATGCTCCCGGATAAGCAGATTAACTTAGCAAACATTTCCAATATCCAAAGGATTGAACTTTCTGAAGACAACTTAATTCAAGTTAACTTATTTGCCCCAGATAGCTTGGTAGCTTCAGGCGAGGTTATGGAAATTGATGGTCGGAAATTGATTAATGATCTGGGTTATATTTTTGACGGAAGTGCAGAATTAGACGGCGATTTTATAATTTATGGAAGCTCATACAACGATCAATTGACTGGAGGTCAAACACCAAATAGCGATTCCATTTTTGGGGGTGATGGTAACGATATTATTGTTGCTGGCGCTGGTGCAGATACTATTTCGGGTGGTGCTGATGCAGATACGATCATTTTCGGTACGCACTTGAGCTCTTTGGATACGATTGATGGTGG
>CALKCV010000341.1 GCA_938083405.1 uncultured Microcoleaceae cyanobacterium
ATCTGGTTTCTGTACTGGGGATGGCGGCGACAAAGGACTGCCCTTCATGTATCCAGATTGGAAAATCAATTTTGTGGGGAAGCGATCGGGGTTCGGAGGGGTTAGCGACGGTGGCGATCGCCTCTACCCAGAGTTTTGCCGAACCGTCTAAGAGGGGAACTTCTGGGCCATCTATTTCTATGCGAGCGTTATGGACTCCCATTGCTGCTAAAGCTGCTAATAGATGTTCGCCGGTGCGGACTCGGGCATCTCCCATACCGAGCTCGGTGGAGAGGGTTGTGGAAACTACGCAGTTAACTGCGGCTGGAATTACTGGGGCATTGGGGAGGTCAACTCGGACGAAATAGCGCCCGCTATCGGTTTGGGCAGGCAGCAAGCTAACTTTCGTTACTGTACCGCTGTGAAGACCTACGCCCTCACGGGAAATTTTATTTATTAATTTATATTTTTGGGCGTGCATTAAAATTATGCAAAACTTTGTCTGATTTATTAATTGTTAATTGTTAATTGTTAATTGTTAATTGTTAGATTTTGTTCGCTCAAAAACGAACAAAATCTAATACTAAAAGCGCTTACCACTTCAACAAATTGAATGCTTCCATATCAACGGTATCGCGGTTGCGATAAATGGCTAGCACGATCGCCAAACCAACAGCAGCCTCGGCGGCGGCAACGGTAATCACAAACACTGTAAATACTTGACCTTTGATATTGACGGGATCCAAGAAATTAGAAAATCCCATCAAATTGATATTAACCGCATTCAACATCAACTCGATAGACATTAACACCCGCACGGCATTTCTGCTGGTAATCAAACCGTAGATGCCGATACAAAAAAGTGCCGCACCTACTAACAAAAAATACTCCAATTGTAATTGCATAAACTTTTTGACGTTATTTAATTCAAAAGATTTGAGGTTTCGATCCGCTTTCGGTTAGTAAGGTGCGCGGCGCGCACCCTACAATTTAACTTTCTGGGGAAGAGACTTCTCCCGAAGCCGACACCAATTCCCGAGGACGTTCCGGCAAAGATAAAGCCGGCGCTTCAGAAATTTGTCCTGGTACTTCCTCTGGCAAGAAATCTCGACGGGCTAAAATAATCGCCCCCACCATTGCCATTAACAAAAACACCGATGCTAACTCAAAGGGCAGCAAAAAGTCGGTAAAGAAATGCTGTCCGATTATAACAACAGAACCGGGCTCGTTACTGGCAACCTCTGGAGAGAGCGACCAGGGAGTAGAAACCACCATCGTACTCAAAAGAGCAAACACGCCAACGCAAACTGCTGCGGTTGCCGCTTTCTGGACCCAAGCGTTGGGAAGTTCCTTAAAATCTTCCCGTTTGTTTACCAACATGATGGCAAATAAAATCAGCACGTTAACCGCACCGACATAAATCAAAATTTGGGCGGCAGCTACGAAGTCGGCATTGAGCAAGAGGTACATTCCAGAGATGCTTAAAAATACTCCCCCCAGCAAAAAAGCCGAATAGACGATATTAGAAAACAGCACTACTCCTAAAGCTGCCCCTATGGTCGCGACGACTAAGATGCCAAATGAAACTATTTGAACTCCTTCTGCTAGATTCACTGTTTTTTCCTTTTACTTATTTTCCTTATCCATTTCGTCGAGAATTTCTTCTGGACGCTTGCCTGCGCGCTTGGCGGTGTGGGCAACATTGTGACCGTCGATCGCTCCTTTTGGCAAGTAAGCAAACTCTCGGATCGGTGTCACCATCGGATCGTCGGTCACTTTATACGGCAACCGTCCCAAAGCGACGTTATCGTAGTTTAATTCGTGGCGATCGTAGGCGGCGAGTTCGTATTCTTCGGTCATCGACAAGCAGTTGGTCGGACAAAATTCTACGCAGTTGCCGCAAAAAATACAAACTCCAAAGTCGATACTGTAATGGTTGAGCTTTTTCTTTTTGGTTTCTTTATTAAACTCCCAGTCAACCACTGGCAGGTTAATCGGGCAAACCCGAACGCAAACTTCACAGGCAATACACTTATCAAATTCAAAGTGAATGCGACCCCGGAACCTTTCGGAAGGGATTAGTTTTTCGTAGGGGTATTGCACGGTTATCGGACGGCGGCGCATGTGGTCGAAGGTTACGGACAGACCTTGACCGATGTATTTAGCGGCTTGAACGCTTTCTTTGGCGTATTCTTTTACTTGGTTGAGGAATTTCATGGTTTTTCTCCCTATTTTCTCGGACGTGTTCGGACAAAGATGCCAGGGGAGCGCGTCAACTTTGAAGCTTTCCCAACAACTTACTACTTTTTGGAACGCTCGAACGTTGTCAGTTGTTAGTAAGCCAAAAAAGTCTGCTAGTCAAAACTGACGCGATCCCGATGCCAGTGGAAGAGACCGAGCCGGTCTGTTCTTCTCAAACTAGCGATCGCTCTAGCCGCCAAAGGCAAAGGGAAAAGCTAACTTAAGGCCGGCAGTTAAGAGCAGGTTGATAAGAGCAATGGGCAGCAAAAATTTCCAACCCAAGTTTAAGAGTTGGTCGATCCTCACCCGAGGCACCGTCCAGCGCAGCAGAACGGCTAGGAATACTAGGAAATAGGCTTTGAGCATGGTCATGGTAATTCCCAAGGTGGCAGTTATTAGTTGCAACCAAGGTGTTGTCTCGCTTACGCCTATTAAGTCTGCTATGACTCCTACTGGGACGATGAACTCCCAGCCGCCGAGGTACAATACTGCGAAGAGCAGGGAGGAGAGAACGAGGTTGACGTAGGATGCCAGATAATAGAGGGCGAATTTCATCCCCGTATATTCGGTTTGATATCCTGCCACCAGTTCTTCTTCTGCTTCAGGAAGGTCGAAGGGCAATCTCTCGCACTCGGCGAGGATGGCGATCCAAAAGATGATGAAGCCTATGGGCTGTCGCCAGACGTTCCAGCCGAGGATGCCGTAGCCCGCTTGTTGGTTAACAATATCGACGGTGCTGAGGCTGTTTGACATCATTACGATCGCTAGCACTGACAGGGCTAGGGGGATTTCGTAACTGATAGATTGTGCCGCAGCCCGCAGTCCTCCTAGCAGGGAATATTTGTTATTGGAAGCATAACCAGACATTAATAAGCCGATGGGCTGAATGCTTGATACTGCTATCCATAGAAATATCGCTATTCCCAAGTCGGTTATTATCATATTCTGTCCGAAGGGAACGATGAGGTAGGACAGAAATACGGGGATAGCCACGATGACTGGTCCCAAGGTGAATAGGAGGGGCTCTGCTTTGTTGGGAACTACGTCCTCTTTGAGAAGCAACTTCAGACCGTCGGCCAGAGGGGCCAGGGTTCCCAGAGGGCCAATGAATTCTGGGCCAATCCGCTGTTGGGCGGCGGCGGAGATTTTCCTCTCCAGCCAGACGGAGGCGAGGACGCCTACCGTGGCCCCAACAATTACTAATAACATCGGTAGGGGCAGCCAGAGGGTTTTAGCTGCCACTGGGGGCAAGCCCAAATCGGTTAGGGCTCGAACAAAACTTGCTTGTAAATCGATTCCTGGGTTCATTCTTATCCAGTAATGGGGGCGTTTC
>CALKCV010000342.1 GCA_938083405.1 uncultured Microcoleaceae cyanobacterium
TTGCCTTGACTGCTAGTGCTTTTGAAAAAGACCGAAAAATAGTCTTATCAGCAGGTTGCGACGATTTTATTCGTAAGCCTTTTGACGAACGAGAACTATTAAATAAAATCGCCTTCCATCTGGGCGCGACTTATTTGTACGAAGAGCCGACAGCGTCAGGGGAAAACAATCGACTTAATTCCCTCGAAGATATCGAGCTACGATCGATATCAGAACAAATGGCAAAGATGCCTTCTTTATGGGTAGAACAGTTGTGCTATGCTGCAATTCAGTGTAACGATACTCAGATGATTCCGCTGCTAGAGAAAATTCCTATAGAAAATGTCGATCTTTCTCGTACTTTGAGGGAATTAGTCGATAACTTCCGATTCGATCGCATTATTGAATTAGCTAAAACTATCGAACAATAAGAATAAACGCAACTATGCAAGTCACAGAAACAATGAATCAGAATCAACTCAATAGTAATAAAGAAGATATCTTGATTGTTGACGACGCTCCAGAAAACTTGCGGCTTCTCTCTACGATGCTCATGGCACACGGATTCAACGTGCGCAAGGCATTAAACGGGGAGATGGCATTAACGGCTTCGGGTACCGTGCAGCCGGATTTGATTTTGCTCGATATTATGATGCCCGACCTCGATGGCTATGAAGTCTGCGGGCGGTTGAAAGCCAACGAGAACACAGCAGAAATTCCGGTGATTTTTTTAAGCGCCCTCAACGATGTTTTCGATAAGGTAAAAGCATTTAAAGTCGGCGGCACAGATTATATTACTAAGCCGTTTCAGTTAGAAGAAGTTATAGCCAGGGTTAGAAATCAATTAGCGCTGAGGGCAGCACAAAAGCAAATCTCCGAGCTTAACGCGAAACTGGAGCAACGAGTAAAAGAACGCACCGAGCAGTTAGAAGCAGCTAACGCTAAATTGTTGCAAATGGCCCTCCACGACTCTCTTACGGGATTGCCCAATCGCGGTTGGTTCGTAGAACATCTCGAAGAGACCCTGGGGCACGCCCGGACTAATTCTAGCTATCTATTTGCCGTATTATTTATCGATTGCGATCGCTTTAAAGTGGTTAACGATTCTCTAGGCCATCTGGTGGGGGACCAACTTTTGATTGCTATTTCCTATCGCCTGCAAGGGCTATTGGGTAAAAATGCTGTGCTTGCAAGGTTGGGAGGGGATGAATTTGCTTTGCTGCTGACGGAAATTCAAGGCATCAAGAACGCGACAACCCTCGCGGATAATATTCTCAATGCCCTTTCTCATCCTTTTGAATTGACCAGAAACGAAGTTTTTATTAATGCTAGTATCGGTATTGCTTTAGCGGATAGCAGCCACGAAAAACCCGAACATCTGTTGCGCGATGCAGACACTGCCATGTATCGCGCTAAGGAGTTAGGCAGGGGAAGGTATCACATTTTCGACCCAAAAATGCACGCCGAAGCGCTCCAACTTTTGGAGATCGAAACGGATATGCGTCGAGCCATCGATCGCCAAGAATTTATCCTCCACTATCAACCTATTGTTTGCCTGAAAACGGGTAAAATTGTCGGCTTTGAAGCCCTGGTCCGCTGGGAGCATCCCCAGCGAGGTCTTATTCCCCCGGGACTGTTTATTCCCGTGGCGGAGGAAACGGGCTTAATTAACCAGATCGGCACTTTGGTATTGCGGCAAGCTTGCCATCAACTCTATCTCTGGCAGCAGCAAGGCATCGCGGAAGATTATCTAACCGTGAGCGTCAATCTCTCGGTGCGACAGTTTGCCAGAGAAGATTTAATCGAACAAATAGATGCCGCTCTTGCAGAAACTAAACTCAATCCCGAAAATTTAAAGTTAGAAATTACAGAAAGTGCAATTATGGACAACAGCAACTCTGCTGCTATTATTCTTCAAGAATTGCAAAAACGACGCATTCAGTTGAGTATTGATGATTTCGGCACCGGTTATTCTTCTTTAAGTTATTTACATCGCTTCCCCGTGGATACTCTCAAGATTGACAGGTCCTTCGTCCAGCGTTTGGATGAAAATCCAGATATGGGATTAATACCTGCAATTCTCAGCATTGCCGAGACTCTGGGCATGAACGCGATCGCTGAAGGTATCGAGACGGACCGAGAGTTAGCGCAGCTACAAAGTTTTAAGTGCCAGTTCGGTCAAGGATACTTTTTCTCTAAACCCGTGGATACAGCTAAAGCTACAGAATTAATTGTGGCCAATCCTTGTTATTTGGAATAGGGAATAGAAAACGGGTCGTTCTCCCTTGTCCCCCTCGTCTTCATTTTGGCCCTTGGAGAGCGAGGGCCAATTTTTTTTCAAAACCCCTTGACATTTCGCTTGTTGTCACTTAAGTTAGTATCATGAAAGACTTAAACCGATTAAGTGAAGCGATCGAGTTGCTATGGACGAATCCAACAATACCCCTACCCTAGAAAGTGGATCGAGAAACCCGGTTTTTTAAAAAAACCGGGTTTCTGAGATACCAGAGTTTTCTCTGCGTGGCGGTAAGGCCGATTTGTCCGATAGAGTAATTTCTTCGCGTCTGCCGTTACGCTTTTTCTTATATTTATTACTTACCCGCCCGGGCATTCCTCGGGCGGCTATTGCCGATCGCCCCAGAAAGCGATCGCTCCCCTGAATGGCAGGGAGCGGCCCTTTAAAAAAATTTTCTCAAAACCCTTGACATTTCATTTTTTATCACTT
>CALKCV010000343.1 GCA_938083405.1 uncultured Microcoleaceae cyanobacterium
ATCAAAAAAATTCCAAAAGTTCATAAAAGTTAACATTTTGTAGTAAAAGATACGAACGACTCCATTCGATGGCTTTATAGTGTGGGGTAAGAAAAAAGAAAAGGGGATGGCTAAAAAAAACGGTAACAACTAATACTATTAGCAGCAAAAAGTTGCCAAATAGAAGAGGAAAGCTACCATAAGCCAAGCCAACATCAAAAATAAGTATGGTTAATAGTTTGTTGCTGGAGAGAGCTAATTGGTAATTGCTTTTTTAGCGATTGTTAATTAAGTCTTAACAGCAGGGAACAAATTACAAATTACAAATCAAATTAAAACCAAGGAGTAAATCTTAATGACTAGCACGCAAATGACCGACCAAAACAATTCTAAATCCCTAGCTCTCAAATTAATCTCTGTAGTCGGATTAACAATTTTCGCAGGTCTGTATGCGACAAGCTGGCAGCGATCGCTGACTAAGCATTATGCAGAACAAGAAAAGCAAGAACAGCAAGCAACAAAAGTTGCCATGGCGACACCAAGCGCTACCCAAGAGCAGCCAACCTCATCTTCTACTACAGCAGCTACGGCTCCCGCCCAACAAACTTCCCCAGTAACAAGCGCGCCGGTAGTAGCACCAACAAGCGCGCCGGTAGTAGTAGAGACAGCCCCCCAAATAGCCCCTGAAATAACAGATACAACTACTATTAACAGCTTAAATGGAGAACTGTATCAACAAATAGACGCGACTTGGCAACAAATCCCCAGTTTTTCTGAGAGTTTAGTCTATAAAGTAAAAGTAACAAAAGAAGGAGCGATCGCTCAATACGAAAACATCAATAAAGCAGGCTCGGACTACATCCAAGAAACCCCATTACCGAATTTAAGCAGTTTTGCAAGCGAAGAAGTTTCCTCTGTACCTACCGCCGAATTCTTAGTGGTACTAGCACCAACAGGAGTATTACAAGTAAGCCCTTGGGTCGGCGAGTAAACACATAACAAATTGCTTGGAAAAATTAAATTTGTAGTAAGCGCTTTTATTGCCGAGAAATAGAAGTTATAGCATTTGTCGAATCGGTCAAGTACATGGACGATCCACCATTATCCCCCTTAAAAAGGGGGACTGTGACTGCTCTGGCTCCCCCATTTTTAAGGGGGGCTTGGTATTTATTGATATACCTCATGGATTCAATAATCGCTATATTCAAAGCACTAAAAGTCCTTGCTACAAACCTCATTACCGATTTAAAAAACAAATAAATGCTAACAGAACTTTGGTCATTTCGCGGTCGCTACCGCATCCTCCACATGACGTGGTTTGCCTTCTTTCTCTCATTTGTTGTCTGGTTCAACCTCGCCCCACTAGCAACATCAATAAAAGCAGACTTAGGCTTAGAAACCAGTCAAATTAGAACCATAGCAATTTGTAACGTCGCCCTAACGGTACCGGCCCGAGTCATTATCGGGATGCTACTAGATAAATACGGCCCCAGAATCACCTACTCGCTGCTATTAATGTACGCAGCCATACCCTGTATTGGCTTTGCCCTAGCGCAAAACTTCACCCAGTTAGTAATCAGCCGTTTAGCCCTAAGCATCGTCGGTGCCGGTTTCGTAATTGGAATTAGGATGGTAGCCGAGTGGTTTCCTCCCAAGGAAATAGGATTGGCAGAAGGGATCTACGGCGGATGGGGTAACTTCGGTTCCGCTGCTGCGGCCTTTACCCTGCCAACCATAGCAGCATGGTTAGCCTTTGGTTCTGCGGAGGTGCTGAACTGGCGACTATCCATTGCCCTGACAGGCATCATCGCCGCCGCTTACGGAGCCCTCTACTTCTTCAGCGTCCAAGACACGCCGCCGGGTAAAGTTTACCAAAAACCAAAGCGGGCGCGAGGTTTAGAAGTCACCACTCAGAAAGACTTCTCGTTCCTAATGCTAATGAACGTACCCTTAACCGGAGTTCTTTGCTTGCTGGCATGGCGTCTGAGCAAGGTTGGTTTCTTAAGTCAAACTCAACTTTACATTGTTTGGTTCTTTCTGCTTTGCTTGTATGCCTTCCAAGCTTATAATTGCTGGGCAACTAACAAAGAATTAGTGGCAGGAGAAAAAAAATATCCCCCAGCAGACCGCTATAAATTTTCTCAAGTTGCAATTTTAGAATTAACTTATGTCGTTAACTTCGGTTCCGAACTAGCAGTGGTTTCCATGCTGCCCACTTTCTTTGAAGAAACCTTTGGACTGACTCCAGCAAGAGCAGGGATGATAGCGGCGAGTTACGCCTTTATGAACCTGGTATCTCGCCCGGGTGGCGGTTTAATTTCCGATAAACTGGGCAGTCGCAAGCTGACTATGGCAGTGCTGACGGCGGGAATGTCCCTAGGCTATTTAATGATGGCTCGGGTAAATGGTGGCTGGTGGCTGCCTGGGGCTGTTTTGTTAACGATGCTTTGTTCGTTTTTTGTCCAAGCCGGAGAAGGCTCTACCTTCGCGATCGTGCCTTTGATTAAGCGGCGCGTCACCGGTCAAATTGCTGGTAACGTCGGAGCTTACGGTAACGTAGGAGCGGTAATTTATCTGACCTTACTGAGCTTATTACCAGATGGCGATGTTGGCAACCGGATTTTCTTTGAAGTTCTCGGAGTGATGGGAATGATTGTTGCCTTCCTCTGTGCTTTCATCCTCAAAGAACCGGAAGGCTCTTTTGCGGAACACCACGAAGGCGAACTTCCAGACCTATCAAAAACCAACCTGTCTGAGGAGAATGACGCTTATTCTATAGGCCACTAAACCTGTTGCAATGACGCAAAGGCAGTTGTTTGGACTGGCTAATATAAACTGAGATACCGAGGCCTTGGCTTCGGTATTTCAATTCATGCAACTTAAACTTGGAGGTACAGCATGACTGCTAACACAAAGGAAACCATCAGCAGCCAACTCGAACAACCAGAAGGAGGGCAAGCATCTAGCAAAAACGATCTTCGCCAACTGGGTTATTTTAAAACAATTCTCTGCGCTGCGGCCATCGGCACTGCTGGAGGATTAGTTGCCAGTATTTATTACTATGTGTTGGAAGAATGTCTGGAAATGGTATGGCACGCCGGGCCTGAGTTCTTTGCTCCCTATTTCCCTAATTGGCTCCCGTCTTGGAATTATCTCTGGATAGTAACTACCATCGGCGGATTTTTGGTGGGGTTGACTCTCTACCTAATGGGTTTACCAGGAGAAATGTCTCTGGTAGTAGATAGCGTTCACGATCCGGGTAAAATCGACATGAAGCAGACTCCTGCAATGATTGTCGCTTCTCTAGTATCGATTACAGCAGGGGGCAGCGCGGGGCCGGAAGCTCCCTTGGTGCAAGTAAATGGTAGCTTGGGCAGTTGGCTGGGAGATAAACTAAAACTGGATCTAAGTTCCGTGCGAGTGCTAACTTTTTGCGGGATGAGCGCTGCTTTGGCGGCTTTTTTTGGCGACCCCATCGGCGGTCCTTTGTTCGCTCTGGAAATCCCTCATCGTCGAGGTTTGCAATATTACGAAGCGCTGGTACCAGCCATTGTTTCTGGTATCTTCAGCTTTGCAGTTTTTAAGGTGAATACGGGACTGACCATTGGCGGCATCTATCATTTCGCTCCTCAGCCTCCCCTAACTTCTATGAATTTAGTAGAGGGTATTGCTCTGGGGGCAACAGGAGCTTTGGTAGGGACTATTTTTATTGTTATGTTCCAAAATATGGGACGGCTGCTGGCACCGATAGAAGATCGTATTATTTTGCTGGCTACTTTGGGAGGCCTGGCAATTGGCTTAATTGCTATAGCTTTTCCCGAGACGCTGTTTTTTAGCGAGAAGCAGATTCAAGGCGTCATCGAAATAGGTCAGATATCGAGCGTTACTACTTTGCTGGCGATCGCTTTAGCTAAAATGCTTGCTATTAGCTTTACTCTCCACTGCGGTTTTCGCGGCGGATTTATTTTTCCGTTGTTTTTCATTGGCGCGAATGTGGGTTTGGCAATTGCTTTGGCCTTTCCCCAAATTCACCCGACTCTGGCTATGATTTGCACGATGGCTGCTGTTAACGTGGCCGTGACTAAAACTCCTATTAGTACGACTGTTATTCTCAGCGTTTTATCGGATACGGCCTTGATTCCCGTTGTGGCGATCGCCAGCTTTGTCAGTTTCTTCTTAACCAGTAATTCATTTTTGCTCAAAACTCAGCGATCGCGCACCCTCCCCATTCCACAGTTGCGGCCCGCCCACTCTGTTGATTCGGGAGCATCCCAATTTTGAAGAAAGCCAATAATTAGACGCTAGCATGTTAGTTGTCAGTCGGAACGTTGTTAGTTGTCAGTTGCCCAACTAACAACTAACAACTGACAAAAAGAATTGATTTTTCGGTTTTTTTACAAATATGGGATGCTCCCGTTGATTCGCCCTGAGCGAGATAGCGATCCTCAAACTATAAATTCTCTTTCTATTTTAGTTAAACCCCCTGTTACAGGGGGTTTTATTTTTTGTGCGGCAAAAATTGCCAACACGGCCAATCTATTCAAAGCAAAGGCCCGCAATCGCCAAACACAAGCTTTATGTTTTAATTTCATTTTTTAGATGCAAAAAAAACATAAATTATGAATTTCTGTAACATTTAATACCAAAAAATATTATAGAGTTGTTTAAGGTAAGGTCAAATAAATAATTTAAAAAAACATTTATAAAAACCGGAATAATATCTGGTCTTTGCTAATAATAAGGAATAATAATCAGGGGTATAAACAACTCAAAACAATCTCAAAGATAGTCTGAATTAATAAAAAAGAACTGAGTATTGAAAAGTAGAAGTAACAATAAAAAGACAGGGACAGCATAGAATTTAATTGCAAGGTTCCATAAAAAATCACCAATAAACAAACTATGAATCCTACAAAAAGTCAATGCCCCTACTGCGGTGTAGGTTGCGGTTTAGAAGTTCAGCCTCCAGCAATACCGGGGAAAGCAACGAATAGAGATAGCAGAGGCAACCCCATCTGGCAAGTAAGGGGCGATCGCGCTCATCCTTCAAGTCTGGGAAAAGTTTGCGTCAAAGGAGCAACGGTGGCGGAGTCCTTGGACAAAAATAGACTCAAATATCCCATGATGCGCGACTCCCTAGATGACAAATTTCGCCGAGTAACCTGGGACGAAGCATTAGATAAGATAGTCAACCGCATCCAAACAGTACGCTTTACCCAAGGCCCGGATTCCATCTGCATGTACGGTTCCGGCCAATTTCAAACGGAAGATTATTACGTTGCCCAAAAACTAATAAAAGGGGCTCTGGGAACTAATAATTTCGACGCCAACTCTCGCCTGTGCATGTCCTCTGCAGTCTCAGCCTACATCAAGAGCTTCGGTGCTGACGGCCCGCCCTGCTCTTACAACGATTTAGAAGAGACAGATTTTGCCTTCTTAATCGGTACCAACACAGCGGAATGTCACCCAATTATTTTTAACCGCCTGCGGGTTTACCACAAGAAAAATAAGAAAGTAAAAATGGTGGTAGTGGATCCCCGTCGCACTAAAACAGCGGAAGCGGCAGACTTGCATCTAGCCATAAAACCGGGTACGGACATCGACCTGCTAAACGGTATCGCGCACCTATTAATGCGTTGGGGTTATCTGGATACGGTATTCATGGATGAATGTACCGCAGGTTTCTCCGAGTACGCAGAAGTCATCGAGCATTATCCCCCGGAGTTGGTAGCGCGAAAGTGCGGCATCCGCCTCGACGACTTAGAAACTGTAGCGCGGTGGTGGGGAGAGTCAGGGCGAGTATTGTCTATGTGGTCCATGGGGATAAATCAGTCTAGGGAAGGAACAGGTAAAGCGCGATCGCTGATTAACCTCCATTTGATGACGGGTAATATTGGCAAACCAGGCGCCGGTCCCTTCTCCCTAACGGGGCAACCAAACGCAATGGGCGGCAGGGAAGCAGGGGGTCTGGCTCACATATTGCCGGGCTATAGGCTTGTCAGCAATCCCCAACATCGGGTCGAAGTGGAACAGTTTTGGGGATTGAAACCCGGGCAAATTTCTCCTTATCGAGGTCGCAGCGCTTGGGAGATGATAACAGGATTGGAAACGGGAGAAGTTGGTTTATTATGGATAGCTGCTACTAATCCCGCAGTGAGTATGCCAGACTTGGAGAGAACTAAGGCAGCTTTGAGGAAATCGCCTTTTACTATCTGTCAAGACGCTTATTTTCCGACGGAAACAGCTAATTACGCTCACGTTTTATTACCGGCGGCCCAGTGGGGAGAAAAAACGGGGACGATGACAAATTCGGAACGGGTGGTAACGCTTTGCGAAGCCTTCCGCGAACCGCTAAGGCAGGCAAAACCGGATTGGGAGATTTTTGCCGAAGTGGGGCGTCGCTTGGGATTTAAGGAAATGTTTGACTTTGCGGACTCAGAGGCGGTGCGGGCGGAGTTGATAGAATTGACGCGCGATCGTCCCTGCGATATGACTGGGATTACTTACGATCGCCTCCGGGAGAAGGGACCGATACAGTGGCCTTGTCGCGATTCCAATCCCGATGTCTCGGAAGAACGATTATATACTAACTTGCAATTCCATACTGCCGACGGCAGGGCTCGCTTTGGCGCTTACCATGCCAAAGGTTTGGCGGAACTGCCAGAAAAAGATTATCCTTTTGTGTTAACTACGGGACGGTTGTACGGTCACTGGCACACCATGACGCGGACGGGGCGTATTGATAAAATTCGGAAGCTCCACCCGGAACCGTTTATCGAAATTCACCCTCGGGATGCGGAGAAGTTGGGGGTTGAGGAGGGAAATTTGGTAATAGTGCGATCGCGTCGAGGCATGGCTCGTTTCCCGGCAAAGATTACCAAGGCTATTACTCCTGGAACTGTATTCGTGCCCATGCACTGGGGCGCGTTGTGGGCGAATTTCGCGGAAGCAAACGCTCTAACTCATCCAGAGTCTTGTCCCGAGTCTCTGCAACCGGAGTTAAAGGCTTGCGCGGTACAGTTGGTACCCTTTACGATAGAAGGTCTGGCTGAAGTTGAAGAAAGCGATCGGGTGTTGGTAAGTAATTAATAATTAATAATTAATAATTAATAATTGAGGGAAATGTGTGGGCTCCTTGTTCTGCCTTGCCCAAACCCTTTTTCCTCTCTTTATTTTTTTATGGTTGTTTATTGCGACTTGATATAAGCCC
>CALKCV010000344.1 GCA_938083405.1 uncultured Microcoleaceae cyanobacterium
AAACTTTAGGTTGCTCGATCGGAATCTCAATAATAAATTCGACTCCGCTGCCTGGTTCGCCAAAACAATCTAATTTCCCGCGGTGCTTGTCCACCACAATAGAATGGCAAACAGATAAACCCAAACCAGTTCCCTTACCCACAGGTTTAGTAGTAAAGAAAGGATCGAATAATTTTCCGCGAACTTCCTCTTCAATACCGGGGCCGTTGTCCGTAATAGAAATGGCAACCCGATCGCTTTCTGGCAAATAAGTGTTAATCAAAATAGTCGGAGTTAGATCGGAAGTTGACTCGGAAAATTTCCCTTCTTCCATACTCAATTCCAAAGCATCGATCGCGTTGCTAAGTATATTTAGAAACACCTGATTTAGCTGACCGGAATAGCATTCTACCTTGGGCAAATCCCCATATTTTTTAATAACATTAATTCCTTTTCGCTGGGGGCACTTCTGTTTTTCTTGAACGTTTTCCTCCAGGGATACTTCTAATATGGTACTCAGGCGATGTTGTAAAATCAGTAAAGTGCTATTAATCCCAGAATGTAGGTCAACCGACTTTAGTTCCGACTCGTCTAAGCGGGAGAAATTCCGTAGAGAAACCACGATGTTGCGGATGCGCTCGCTCCCTTTTTTCATCGAAGATAAAAGTTCGGGTAAATCTTTTTTGAGAAAATCAAGCTCTATTGCTTCTATTTCTCCTTCGATTTCTGGCACGGCTTCGGGATAATGCTCTTGGTAAATATCTATTAACCCTAGAAGATCGTTCATGTATTCCTTAGTGTAGCTGATATTGCCAAAAATAAAATTAACCGGATTGTTAATTTCATGCGCAATTCCCGCGACCATCCGCCCCAAACTAGACATTTTTTCTGTCTGAATCATTTGGGCTTGGGTTCGCTTTAATTCTTGTAAAGTCATCGAGAGATATTGATTTTTATCTTCTAATTCCCGAGTCCTTTCTGCTACTTTATCTTCTAATTTTTTGTTCGCCGTTTCTAAGTTTGTATTTGCCGATAATAGCTCCTGGTTGGCAGCTTGTAAATTAGAATAAAGAGCCGCATTTTCTAAAGAAATTGCTGCTTGGGAAGAGAGAATATTTAACAGTTCCAGGCGATCGCTGGTAAAAGCTGCCACCATCGAGTTATTCTCTAAATATACCATGCCCATAAATTTGCCTCGATTGACGATGGGCGTACATAATACCGAGAGGACTTTGCCCTGGTGAATGTAAGGATCGAAGTGAAATTTACTTTCGCCCTTAGCATCGCTTAAAACTAAACTTTTACGAGTTCTTTCGACATAATTGATTACTGAAATAGGCAGGCTTTTTGATATTTCTCCCTGAAGCGATCGCTCTACTGCTATTTTCTTTCCTTCGACTTTTCCTGCCGCTACTATCTCTAACTTTCCTTCTCCATATAAGATTAAAAAGCCTTTTTGCGCCCCTGCATTTTCAATGCCTATTTTTATCAAATTATCCAGCAAATCCTCTAGGACAATTGTCTCAGAAATAGCTCGGGCAGCTTTCATTACTGCAGGCAAATCTAATAATCCCAAATTGCCAGAATTGCTTGTAGTAGCCATTAAAGTTCGACTAATATCAACCTGTTCCTTTTGGCGCATTTTTATCTCAGCGAGTAAATGAGGATATCGCTCTTCTAAATCTTTAACTTTAGCAACCGCTCCCCAACGGACATAAGCGTAGTAGGATTCTATCAGGTGGAACCGGGCTATATTTTCCCGATCGCTCTTTAAATAAAACTCTCCTGCCAGTTCGTAACCGAGGGCTTCCTCATGAATAAATCCTTTTTTACCAGCAGCAGTTATGGCGCGATCGTAATATTCTTTTGCTTCGGGATAATTCCCCAAAACTCGCGCTTTTTCTGCCTCCACTAAATCGTATTTGTGCTGGAAATTCATCGGGGCGCATTCTGCCCAAAATTTCATTTTTTCTTGATTGATTTCTACTTGCAGGAGATATTGGCTTTGTCGATCTTTTTCGACATCCAAATAAGCAGCTAATAAAGCAAGAGAATAGTAGAAATTATTTTCCGCAACCGTCACCATTCCCGTAGCTGCCTGGAGATATTTTTCGCACTCTTTTGCCGCAGCAATGGCCTGCAGTGGTTGTTTAAAAAGATAAGCCAACATGGCTTTGGCCAGATAAGCATAAACTAGGGAAGTCCCCACTTTGTATTCTATTAACATTGGCAGGGTTTCCGATTCGTTAAAGGCCTCTCCTATTAACTGGAGGTTATTTTCCGCGCGACCCAGTAAATTTAAAGTTAATTGCCTGCCTATTTGAGCGTAACCCACATGATAGATAAGTTTTAGTTTTTGCAGCAGGTCGAGATATTGCGCCTGCTTTTGTTCCACCGACTCTAAATGCTCTCCTACAAAAAACAAATGAGCGCAATAGGTGACCGAAGCATAACCGGAATAAACTAACTCTCCGGTTTCCTGCCCGCAAAAGAAAGCTTCTAGTAATGGCTCTAGGGTTTCTTTGAGGTGTTCTTTCCAGAATCGGATATGACTGTTAAATGTATTCAATGCTACCGATTTTACTTCTTTAGCATCAAATCGCTCTAAAAGCATTACACCCAGCTTGCCAAATTCATATCCCAACTCTATCTCTCCCATTGCGCCGCACAAGAGCAAACCATAATCGGTATATGCATTGGTAGCTAATGGCGAATTTCCATATTTTCTGCAAACAGCCACTTTTGTGAATATCAACCTCCTTGCTAATTTCGGATCGGTGGCATAAGCAGCGCTACCCACGCTACTTAATATCCGCAGGGCTGCCTCTTTTTCTGGTTCCCTCAAAACAGGCAAGTTGGCTAACTCCTCAACATTATGAGGCCTTGGCGGCTCTTCTTCCATTGCGACGCCGAGCATTGCCAAAACTTTCAGAGCTAATTCTATTGCTTCTGCCATTTGGCTCCTAGCAGTGCAGGATAGAATCTGAATCTCGTAAACCTTTACTTTTTCCTGTAGGCTTTTAGCGTTTGATATAGCTATCCCCGCCAGTTCGTCCGACCGCTCGAAATTGCTATAGAGATACTCCGCCTCAACCGCTTCTACATGGAGTTCCCTGCTTAAGCCATAGTTCCTCTCCCAAGTATCGACCCCCAGCAGTCCCAAACCAACGTTGAGATAATTAACTGCTGCTTCGTAAGCTGCCGATGCCTTGGCCTTTTGGCCGGCTATCAGATTTAGCTCTGCCAGTTGGTCTTTTTTCTGTTGCTCGGCCAGCAACTCGATGCCGTAGTTGAGTTGGTTTACTAAAGCAAAAATATTTTCCCTTCGTTCTGGGGCCGTAGTATTTGCCAGCAGTTGTTGACCGATTTTCAGATGAGTTTGTTTTTTCTCGGACTCCGGTATTAAAGAATAAGCGGCTTGCTGGACGCGATCGTGCAAAAACTTGTAGCTAACCTTAAGATCGCTACTATCTGGAAATACCGTTTCTTCCGTTGCAAACATCAAGGGAATTTTGTAATTTTTGCTCGTCGGCAAAATCAGACCGGCTTGGAGGGCTTCCCACAATTGTGCCGCAGTCACCGTCTGGGGTTCCCGGTTGGCGATGGCCAGCACCTCCAGATTGAAGCGATCGCCTATGCAAGCTGCCAGTTTTAAGACTTGTTGAGTAGAAGCTGCCAGCTTTTCAATATTGCGGGCGAGCAATTCCACAACGCTGCCATCGGCGATACCAATAGCTTGAATTTCCTGGATATCCCACTGCCAGCTATCCCTATTAGTATCGTAAACCAGCAGTTTTTCCGAGTAGAGAGTTTTCAGCAGTTGCGTCACGAAAAAAGGATTGCCTTGGGTCTTCTGAAAAATCAGCCTGGCCAGAGGTTGCGTTCGGGTGGCTGCACCAGACTTCGATTTAGTTTTCCCCAAAGTCTCTGCCACCAACTGACTGACGTGACTAAACTCCAGAGGTTGGACCGACATCTCGTTCGCCACCGCCCCGTCTTCTCGAATATTGGCAATTGTCCGAACTAGAGGATGAGTAGGACCGACTTCGTTATCTCGATAGGCACCTATTAGCAACAGATATTTGCTATCTGGGTCGCTAGCGAGGAGGTGAATCAACTTCAGCGAAGCGCTATCTGCCCACTGCAAGTCATCCAGAAATAGAACTAGGGGATGTTCCGCTTGGGTAAAAACGCCAATAAACTGTTGAAAAACGCGATTAAAGCGATTTTGGGATTCCGTCGGTCCTACCTCGGGCACTTCCGGCTGGGTGCCGATAATTAATTCCACCTCGGGGATAGCATCAATAATTATTTGCCCGTTGGGAGCGATCGCCTTCTGGATTTTCTCCTCCCACCCTGCCACTTTCTCGGAACTCTCCGTCAGCAGTTGCCGAATCAATTCCGAGAAAGCTTGGAGGAGGCCCGCATAAGGAATATTGCGCTTAAACTGGTCGAATTTGCCCGAAGTAAAATATCCCCGTTGGCGAACTATCGGTTTGTGAACTTCGTTAACGATGGCAGTTTTCCCAATACCAGAGTAACCAGAAACCAGCATCATTTCCGTTCCAGGCTTCCCATTCCCATCCACACCGACAGGCGTCTGGCCTGTCCTACCGGCAACCAACCCATCCGTTACATCCCTTAAATCCGTTACATAATCCGCTGCAAAGCAGACTCTATCGAAAGCCTCCAACAAAATTTGCACTTCTTGTTCCCTTCCGTAGAGCTTTTGGGGAATCAATAATTGGGAACCCCGATCGCGCTCTCCTGGAGAAAAATAAAGTATTTCTCCATTTTTAGTTAGCTGGCTGAGACATTTTTCTAAATCGTATTTTAATCCTTGGGCGCTTTGGTATCTCTCTTCAGCATTTTTTGCCAAGAGTTTCATAGCGATCGCCGAAATCGCCTCGGGAATTTCTGGTTTTAGTTCCTGGGGCGAAGCGGGTTCTACCGCTAAATGACAGTGTACCAGTTCCATTGGGTCCCTACTGCTAAAAGGTGGCTGACCTGTTAGCATTTCATATAGAGTTGCCCCAAAAGCATAATAATCGCAGCGATAGTCGATCGCCCTGTTCGTGCGTCCCGTTTGCTCCGGCGACATATAGGCTAGAGTGCCTTCTATGGAATTTGGGTTAGTGGCGCTTGCATTCTCTTGAGAAAGACGCGAGGCGATACCGAAGTCGCTGAGCTTAACCTGTCCCGTTTCGTAATTAATAATGATATTGCTAGGTTTGATGTCTTTATGAATTATTCCCGAGCGATGGATTTCTCCTAAAGTATCTGCCACAGCTATGGCTATGCGCAGTATCTCTCTGAGCTGAAGTTTCTCGCAAGCGCAGATCTGTCTCATCGACGCGCCCACTACATCTTCTAAGATCAGCGCCAAACCGTTTTTATATTTTTCCAAGGCGTAGGCTTTAATAATTCCTTGGCAATCTAGGTTTTTGGCGATGGTGTATTCTTGTTTGAGACGGGTAATTTCTTCGAGGGTTGGATATTGGGAGCTAGTCAGTTTAACTATTACCGGACGGTTATCGCTTTTTCTTATTGCTCGATAAATTACC
>CALKCV010000345.1 GCA_938083405.1 uncultured Microcoleaceae cyanobacterium
TTGCAAAGCAACCGCCGATGTCCCAACCCGCCCAGCAGGAATCATCTTCGCTGGCATGGGGCAGACTCCTCGCACAAAGCTGTTTAAATTTAAGTTCGGCACTAATATAGCAATTCATGCTGGATTTATATCTGAGAAACCGGGTTTTTTAAAAAAACCCGGTTTCTGGTCCGCTCAATTGGGAAAATGTTAATTATTAATTATTAATTATTAATTATTAATTGTTATAGCAATCTTAAATTTCCATCGCTTTATCGAGATATCGCAAAATAACCATTGCCACCCCGACACTGAAAGTCATTCCCAACCAAAAATTATTAATTACTACAGGGGAACTATCTAAAGCCCAACCTCCTAAAGGCGGACCGATGAAATAGCCAACCGCCCAACATTGAGAACTAATAGATGAGTAAATACCTCGCCACTTTTTCGGCGCTAAATCTGCTACCAAAGCGGACATTGTGGGAGTGTAACTAACTATGGCGATCGCCATAATAGATAAAGTTATAACAGCCCAGAAAAAGTTTCCCGTTTTGACAGTTCCGGTGATGTCTGTCAGTACAAATCCTACTGCCCATAATAGTGCTGAAACGCTCAAGGCTTGCGGCGCTCTAAAGCGGCTTAAAAATTTAGCAATAGGCAAGAGGAATATTATCGAAACTGCCGTATGGATGGCAAACAAAAGGCTGATATTTGCGGCGGAAAAGTTTCCTGGAACGAAGTTTTTAAAATAAAGGGGGAGGGTGCTATGAACTTGTGAAACGTAGATAGTAAAAATAATATTGACTGCAATAAAAATAACAAAAGGGCGATCGCTAAAAGCTACTATCCAACCATTTTCAACTTCTTTTGATTCCGATATTTCGGAAACAATAGGAGGCTTATAAGTTTCGGATATTGCAAAATAAACTACCATGAAAAAAACCAAAAACGAGATAGCGTCGATAATAAATAAACTGCGATAAGCCCCAGTGGTACTAAGAACGATCCCGCCGAGAATAATGCCTAATTGCAAACCGACATTATCTCCGAGTCGCGTCAAAGCAAAAGCTTCATTGCGATCGCCACCCTCAGTTAAATCTGCCACCACCGCTTCCGTCGCCGGCCAATACAAACCGATGCCCAATCCCATCAGCAATTTACCGATAACTAAAATCTGAAAATTGTTAGCTGCGGCAAGAATGAAAGAGGCGATCGCCGAAACAGCTGCCGACAATAATAAAGTCGATCGCCGCCCCCAAAACTGGGAGTCGCATAACGATCCTCCTAAAAATCCACCGACTATTTTGGTAATTTGACCGCTACCCAAGGCAACGCCGACGGCGGTGGCAGACAAACCTACTTCGTTGACGAAAAAAATCGGCGCGTAAAATAAAGTAAAACCAGTCCCAGTCTGAGAAAGCAAGCGCCCCAAGGCTAAAATCCAAACTTGGACATTGACTTGGGGCGATCGCCCGGGTAAATTATTTTTTGGTAACAATTAAATTTCCTCGCTATAATTTTAGACGATTATAATTATAACCCTATTCCCTATTTCCTATTTCTATTCTTTTATCCAAATATTGCAAAACAACCACAGCAACAATAACGCTCAAAGCCATTCCCAACCAAAAGCAATTAATTACTACAGGGGAACTATCTAAAGCAAAACCTCCCAAAGGCTGACCGATTAAATATCCAATTGCCCAAGATTGAGCGTTAATAGATGAGTAAATACCGCGCAAATTTTGTGGCGATAAATCTGCAATTAAGGCCGACTCCGTAGGGCCGTAAATAATGCCAGCGATCGCCAAAAGTCCCAAAGCTATAATAGCTAATAAAAGATTGCCAGTTTCCACAAAACCGATAAAGTCAATAACAACAAATCCTACTCCCCATAATAAAGCTGAAATCGTTAAAGCATTCGGGCGACTCAAACGGTCTAAAAGTTTGGCTGCGGGTAACTGAAGGACCACAGATAAAGTTATGTGCCAGGTAAAAAGACCGCTAATAATTGTTGGGGAAAAATTGCCGAACTTGCTTAAATAAATAGTGAGGGTGCTATGAACGTGGGAAAAGTAGAAAGTGAAAAGAAGATTGACAGCCACAAAAGTTAAGAAAAGGCGATCGCTAAAGGCTACAAACCAACGATTTTTAACTTCTTTTTCTATTTTGGTATCCTCGGAAATGGCATTCGGTTTATAAGTTTCCTCTAGGGCAAAATAAACAACCCCAAAAAACGCTAAAAAGAAAAGACCGTTAATAACAAACAAACCGCGAGAAACCCCAGTGGTACTAATTAAGATGCCAGCTAGAACTATGCCTAATTGCAAACCGATATTATCTCCGAGTCGCGTCAAAGCAAAAGCTTCGCTGCGATCGCCACCCTCAGTTAAATCTGCCACTACCGCTTCCGTCGCCGGCCAATATAAACCGTAACCTAACCCTATCAGCAACTTACCCAGAACTAAGGTAGGAAAATCGTAAGCTGCCGCGATAACTAATGAGGCGATCGCCGAGAGACTCGCAGACAATAATAAGGCACCGCGCCTCCCGCAAAACTCGGAGTCGGATAAATATCCTCCCAAAAAGCGACCCCCTATCCCGGAAACTTGAGAGCTTCCCAAGGCAACTCCAACAGCCGTGGCAGACAAACCCACTTCGTTGACGAAAAAAATCGCCGTGTAAAATACAGTAAAACCACTCCCAGTCTGAGAAAGGAACCGCCCCAAGGCTAAAATCCAGACCTGGGCATTGACTTGGGGCAACCACCCCGGTAAAGTTGGTTTTGCTAACAATTACATTTCCTCGCTATAATTTTAAAGCAGCTTAATTATAACCCATTTGCCATTTTCTACGGACAATTCCCCATTCCCCTTACGATATGATTAGCTATTTAAAAGGAACCATTGCCGACATTCGCAAAACCAGCAGCAACCGAGTTACTTTAGTTTTAGAAGTCAACCAAATTGGCTACGAGGTGCAAATTTTGCCCCGCATCACCCAAGAATTACAGGTCGAAGAAGAAGTGCAAATCTTTACTCACCAACAAGTCCGCGAAGACCAAACCATGCTTTATGGTTTTGCCAAAGTTGCCGAAAGAGACTTATTTCGCCAGTTGATAAGCGTTAGCGGTATTGGCGCCCAGTTAGCGATCGCCCTCTTGGATACCCTAGAGTTACCCGACTTAGTCCAAGCGATCGTCGGCGGCAATACTCGCGTCTTGGCAAAAACTCCCGGCGTCGGACCCAAAACCGCCCAGAGGATATCTTTGGAGTTAAAAACTAAGTTAGCCGAGTGGCGCGAAAATGCAGGTTTGGCAAAATCCGTTCCAGCAGGCGTTGCTGCTGAAATTACCGAAGAGGTAGAAATGACTCTGTTAGCTTTGGGTTACACTGGCGCAGAGGTGATGCAAGCGCTGCAACTTCTGGGTAAAGATCCTAAAATGTCCGGCAATACTAACGCCGATGACTGGATCAAAGAGGCGATCGCTTCCTTAAGCAATTAATAATTAATAATTAATAATTAATAATTGCTTGACTCTACTCGTCCCGGTGGCGAATTACCCTTCGTACTGACCCCGGGAGCAAACATTTTTTGTTGATTTTATTCTGTTTAAGTTGTTAGCATATTATCTATTGTATTTTTTTTGGTATGTATCCCCAATTCCCAATTCCCAATCCCCCAATTTAGAATTTAGAATTTAGAATTATCTAAAAACAGCAAAACTCGGATTTAGGTGTGGTAGCATTTAGGATTGTGGTATTTGTAACAGATAAAAAGAGGACTGTTTATGGCACTAAAACAAGAACGCAAACAAGAAATTATGGGTGAATACCAAACCCATGACACGGATACCGGGTCCGCCGAAGTACAAGTGGCCCTGCTAACAGCAAGGGTCAACCAACTAAGCGCCCACCTAAAAGTTCACAAGCAAGACTACTCCTGCCAAAGAGGATTGATGCGGACCATCGGTCGCCGCAAACGTCTGCTAGCATACATTCAGAAGCAAGATTCGGAACGTTATAAATCCTTAATTAGCCGCCTCGGTATTAGAGGCTAAACGATTTATGTCCAAGGAACCAGTCCGCCAAGGAATACCCTTTGAGCGGCCTAAAAATAAGAAAAAACGAGCCAAAAAACAAACTAAAAAGCAATCGTCCCCAGTAGGGGCGATCGCTACTCGCGAGGAAAAAACAGAGCCAAAGGATCGTAAAGAAAAGGTCTCTCCCCAAGGAATGGCCATTCCTGATGCGGTAAGCCGTCGCATGGTAACGCGCATGGTCATGCTTTCTGGAATTCCCCTATTAATGGCCTTGTTGACCTTCGTTGGCAGTTATTTTATTATCACCAACGAACTATTCCCCCTGCCCAACCAGGCAGTTCTTCTCGTGAGCTTTGGCTTTTTTGGTTTGAGCGTAATCGGTCTGAGTTACGGCATTTTCTCGGCTTCGTGGGAGGAAGAAAATTCAGGCAGCCTGTTAGGCTGGAAGGAATTTGCCACCAACTTCGGACGCACCAGAGAAGCTTGGCGTTCCGCTAAAAAAAATTAGCATTGTCTGCGGACCATGGCTCGTGGAGAATTAAGGGACTAGCAAAAAAATAAAGTACCAGTCTCGTAGGTCGGGAGCCGCGACAGCGCAACCCAACAGCCGGTATTTTATTAAATTGCAACTCCCTAACTAACACTAGAAAAATAAGAAGAACAACATGATTATAGTAATGAAAATAGGCTCTCCAGAAGCCGAGATTAATCGTCTTTGCGACGAACTGACTAATAACTGGAAGCTAACGCCGGAGAAAATTGTCGGGCGTTATAAAGTAGTAATTGGTTTAGTCGGCGATACTGCGGACCTGGATCCCTTACAGCTACAGGAAATGAACCCCTGGGTCGAGCAAGTCCTGCGGGTAGAACGTCCTTATAAGCGTGCCAGTCTGGAATTTCGCAACGGAGAAGCCGGCGAAGTCATAGTTCCTACTCCAAACGGGCCAGTACCTTTCGGTTTGCATCATCCCTTGGTAGTTATCGCAGGCCCTTGCTCGGTAGAAAATGAGGAAATGATTGTGGAAACCGCCCGCCGGGTAAAAGCTGCAGGCGCGAAGTTTCTCCGAGGAGGTGCCTATAAGCCTCGGACTTCTCCCTATTCTTTCCAAGGCCACGGCGAAAGCGCCCTGGACTTGTTGGCTGCCGCTAAGGAAGAGACCGGTTTGGGAATTATTACGGAATTAATGGATGCTGCGGACCTGCCCAGGCTGGCAGAAGTGAGCGATATAATTCAGATCGGCGCCCGCAATATGCAAAATTTCCCTCTGTTGAAGAAAGTAGGGGCTCAAGATAAGCCAGTATTCCTCAAGCGAGGAATGTCTGCGACTATCGAAGAGTGGTTGATGGCTGCGGAGTACGTTCTCGCTGGCGGCAATCAAAATGTTATTTTGTGCGAGCGCGGTATTCGGACTTTCGATCGCCAGTACGCCCGCAATACTTTGGACCTCTCGGCGATACCGGTGTTGCGAAATCTCACTCATTTACCAATTACGATCGATCCGAGTCACGGAACCGGTCGGGCAGAATATGTGCCGGCTATGTCGATGGCGGCGATCGCTTCTGGAACTGATGCTTTGATGATTGAGGTGCATCCAAATCCGGCGAAGGCTCTTTCTGACGGCCCTCAGTCCCTAACTCCCGATCGCTTCGATCGCTTGATGCAGGAAATGTCAGTTATTGGTAAAGCAGTCAATCGCTGGCCCCAAGCGGTTCCCGCTCTGGTTTAATTGCGCGGTGCATCTCAATAACTTACTGCTTTTTGCCAGTTGTCAGTTGTTAGTTGTTAATTGATATTTCTCAAGTAACAACTAACAACTAACCATTTCCCAAACAAATTAATTATCCTTCCCATTAAGAATAGCTTCTATTTCTTGCTCTACATTTTTCACCAAGCGATCGATCGCCGGCAAAGCTTCTAACTGAAGAGGAGCTAGGCTAGTGCTATCGCGAATTTGATTCACCTTAGCCTGCAACTGTTCTGCCAAGCTCAAAGCATCCCGACTTAAATGAGATAATTGTTGCTGTTGGTAAAACCTCAAAGCCGCTCCACGCAAGACCTGTAAAGTCGCCTCTTCACCCATTTTTCCAGGCATTACCCGCAAGCGCAACAACAATTGGTTTCCCTGATAGCTCCGTTCTATTTCTGCCTGTTGCGGTTTTTCCACTGGAGTTAAAGGCATTTGGGTGAGCGACTTTAACTCGTTCATCACTCCCTCAAATTTGCTAGCCTCCAAATCTTCCACCACCGACTGTAGAATTCCATCTTGACTGCACAGAATCTTCCCACCAGATTCTTCTTGCTCGAAATAAAGCCGACCAATTCCTCCTAAAAGCACTCTAGCTAGCAATTCTTCTAATAACTTTTTCGGTTCTAACCCTACCAACACCTCCACAGGACTTGACACATGAAACGCCTCTACCTCTAACTTGGGGCTTGTTTTCCGTTGCGGCGGCGCTTGGAAATTCGATGCGACCCTCGTTCTTGACTCAGCTCGCGCTTGAGAACTAGGCGATCGCTCCATTGGCTTTTTGGCAGAAGTAACATTCCCTTCCTTAGTTTTAGCCAGGGGCTCCCGGCAAACCCAATCTTCTGCTTTAATTCTCGCAGTTGCTGAGACTACATTTCCTTTGTCTTTATTTTTTCCTTCTTTTTTGGGAGTAGAGATTCGCGTTTTAGCTTCGGTTTTTTCTCCATTATCTTTATGGTACAAATACGCCGATAGTGCAGAACGTTGAGTCTCGCAAGAAATTTTCTCTGTTACTAAAGAGCAATTCAAATAAGCTAACATCTTACGAGCATAATCTATAGCAGAAGTATCTTGGGGATCGACAACCCCTAGTCTTAGCAAACTCCCCTCCATTGAGAGAGGTAAAATTTGGTGGTACAGACAAGCCTCAAATGGTAGAAGAGTATCAATAAGTGAAAAAATGGGTTCGTACTTCATTTGAGTTGTCCGCTTGACTTTCTCTGTGACTAACATTTACTGATGGTGTTTATTTACTAAAAAAATACAGCAACCTCATAAGAGGAATAAAGCTGCGACTGCTTTAACTAGATGCACCAACAGATAGGTGATTCTCCGGACAATAACCTTTAGCGTCTCGATTTGCCGGGTGCATCTCATATTTGCCAGAAACTGGAGACGGGACTTTTGAGTCTTCGTCTTTTCCTTTTATTGTTAAGCTTTTTTGAGTCCATCGTCGGTTGGGTGCGCAGAAACGGAGCCCAACAGCAATTAACTTTCTACTTGCAATTGGTACTTTCTGAAACCGCAAGTCCCTCGTGCTTTTTGAGGGAAGTATGAATTTCGATCTAGCAAATTACACAATTGAGATGCATCCGATTTGGCAATAGTCCAAGAGCAATCCACCATTTTACAGATCGCCATTTTGACTTGGCACTACACAAGCACTGCTATTTAACCGGTTTGATGTTGCATGGCCCATAACCTGATAGCTCTGTCCTTTTTCAAGGTTGCCCATCTTTGCTAGTTTTTGGTTAGTGGCCTAGTTTTAATAGATCTACAGCAATAGGCAGAGGGACAGCTTTACAGTTCTTAAAGATTAATTTTACATTAAGCATTCCGTTCTGTCGAAAAATTCACGGAAACTTTACAATGCCTGCCACCCGGGATACTGCGGCTCCAAGTTGCATTTCCAGACTGCAATAGTAAATTGAAAAGTCAACTTGCTAATACCAATTTGTTAAAGATATAAAAGAGTTAAATCCCCCCAACCCCCCTTCTATCGGGGGGCTGAAGAATTACGGTTCATGCCATAACCTGTGTTGAAATGGTATAATTTATCAAAACTACTTTTTTATTGAGAAGCATTTCTTAAGGATTGCGCTTCTAAATAAAGCTTCGTCCACTCACTAATTACCTGAGTAGTTTTCATCTTTAAATCCGTAGCGATCGCCTCTACACTTTTTCCTTCTTTAAGTCCGTCAATAATTTGACGCTGTACGGCACTCAGATTTTCCCAATATTCCTGCCATAGATTGGCTGTTAAACCAAATCTATTTTCATTAAGAGAAATCTCTAACCAATTCGCCACTAACTCAGGTTTTTGTTTGATTGCAAAAACCCGAATTGCATGATAAGTAACCTTTTCCCTCAATCTATATATCTGTCTTACCGGCATTTTCATCATTCCAGCGATCGCTTCTTGAGAATAACCCTGCAGATAAAGTCGCAACCACTTAGCTGCATTCGGCTCTACTTTTTCTGCTAAATAAGTTAAAAATTCTTCTCGTACTTGTTGGCGCAGTTCCAGTTTTTCTTCCCAAAATTCTGACTCTTCGTACTGGGAAGCCGCCTCGCTATCTAACAAACTAACAGTGTCTTGTGTGTCTTTTGGACTAATTTCTTCTGATAAAAATTGCACCCATTCTTGAGTTGGAACTTGAGTCAATCCGCCCTTTTGGGAACGACGCAAATAATTCACAAATCGATAAACTAATAAGGGCTGATTGCGGATAGGTCGGACGCAATATTCCTCCAAACTTGCCAACAATAAAGCATTCCGCAAGCGACTGTCTGCGGTACATCCATAAATTTTGGCCATTTTTTCTTGGAGGTAGCGATCGCTATTTAGCATCTCTTGGATGACTTCTTGCAAAACATCCGGGGCCCTCCGTTGGCGATCGCGAGTAGTGGCCACCCACGCCCGTATTTTTTGGCGCAGCATCACCAAACCGCCCAAACGCTGGATCAGATTTTGATAAGCTTTTTCTGGCCCAACGCCCAGATACCTTTGCCGTAAAATCCGGTAAGTAAAATCAAAACCTCTGGCCATTATGGCTCTCTTCGCTGGTTCCAATTCTTCCCAGTGCGATCGAGAATCGCCCAACAGCCAACAAATAATACTCTCGCGAGTGCTTGCATCGTAGTTGGGACAATCTCTTTCGAGTCTGCTTTTCCATTCTTGCGTCAGTTCTTCTGCTAAGGTCGAACTCATGGGATTTTCTCGCTTGCCAATTTTTATGTCGATTCCTAATCGGGATTTATTACAGTCTGGCCCCCTTGCCAGGCTCTTTCCCTAATAGGTAAGTTTAGCATCCTACCATGCCAGGGCCAAATCCCACAATTTTTCCTGACGATCGGAATTTAAGAAAATTGCTTTTTCAATTCTTTTTTGAAACTTAATAGATTTTTTATCGAACGTAAAAACCCTATCTTAAAAGATACCGGACTTGCGCAAAAATCAAGTACCAGTTAAATAGAATTGTAGGTTGGGCGGTCGCGAACTGGCGAGCGAGCCGATATAGGGATTTACAGGTAGAACAGGCAGTCCCCCCCTGTTGCTCTTTGGGGAACAGGCA
>CALKCV010000346.1 GCA_938083405.1 uncultured Microcoleaceae cyanobacterium
CTTCTTCGCGCCAAAGTGGGAGTATTTTACTTCGGCAAAATACTCCCACTTGCTATTTGTCTGTCTTAACCACATTTTTGCCTTTTCGTTTCTCTATCTAGGGAAAGATATTATTTTTTTATTTTTCTTCCTAGAGACCGAGTTAATTTCTATCAATGTTGACTTTAATGGTAATTGAGTAAATCGTTAAAACTAGGAGGAAGGGCTTATGAGCGAACAATCCAAGCACCCAGACAATTTAGCTATTAACCACCCGGGCGAAATTCCCAATAGGGACCAAAGTCTCGAAGAAAAATCCCAGCAAGTAGCAGTAGATGCCGTCGATTTTACCGTCGAGCATAGGGAAGTACCAACTTATGTCACGGTGGAAACAGAAGACGGCGAAAAGGAGGCCCTGCATCATGTTAAAGATGCTGAGGAGATTTCTGATGTAATTCGCGAAGCTAGAGTCGATGAAAACGGCAATAGAGTTTGGAAGTAGTTGGGATTTTCACTAATTACATAATAATTAAGAATTAACAATTAATAATTAATAATTAAGGTAAAACCAATTTTTTGCAAAGAGAAAAAATATTTTAAGTCAAAGCCTTTAAAAAAAGACGGTAATTATTAATTGTTAATTGTTAATTCTTCAAGCTCGAATTATGATAGGCAATGAAGATAACGATTTCGCCCCTATATTTGGCTCAAATAAACACCGAAACAAGTCGAGCTATTCAAAATAGCTTGACTTCTTTTAGTTTTGGGAAAATCGCCGTAGCTTTAGGGATAATAGCTTTAGGGTATCTGAGCATTACCGGACTAGAAAAAATAACGATTTGGGTGTCAGAAAAGGTTGCCTTGCAATTAAGACAATGGCTAAAAAAATATTTACCTTTCTGGCAGTTTGTTATTTTAGTTGTTACTGTCTATGCTATTAGCGATCTATTTTTAAAGCTGTCTCCTTCTAATGTTATTGCTATTGGCGGCACTATAGCTGTGGCTTTGGGATTTGCTTTTAAGGATTATATTAGTTCCATTATTGCTGGGGCAGTAGTATTATTTGAAGCTCCTTATCGAGTAGGCGATCGCGTACAAATAGGCGAACATTATGGAGAAGTTATTACTTTTGGCTTGAGGAGCTTTAGCATCCGAACCCTAAAAGATGATATTGTCACCGTGCCTCACAGTTATATTTGGACAAATCCTATTAGCAATGCTAACGATGGCAGTCTTAATGCGCAAGTAGCGACGCATTTTTATTTAAACCACAATGCCGATACAGAACTGGCTTGTCGCATTTTATATAAAGCTGCTCGCACCAGCAAATACACCCAAATGCAGTTGCCTATTGTTGTTTCCGTACGAGAAGAATTATTCGCAACTCACCTGCAAATAAAAGCTTATCCGATGGATCCTCGTGCAGAGATAGCCTACCAAACCGACCTGACTAGGCGCTCTAAAGAAGCCTTTTCTCGCTATGGCATCCGTTAAACAATTAACAATTAACAATTAATAATTAACAATTAATAATTAACAATTAACAAACTCGATCGCCTTGTTCGGAGCTTACATAAATTTTTGTTCTATTTCTGTTGGCCTAATTCTTTATAAAGAACTTGAAGCCACTTCAAAGCAATACTGGTGGGTTCCCAGCAACAGAAGTCCCAAAAACCGGATATTGCATCTACCATTAGATAGATTTTGGGTAATTAAGCCAAAAGCTATCTCTGCCTTCTGGCAGCAGGATAATTTAGATATTATAAGTTAAAATTATAACTGGATGATTTTGTTCGCTAAACGAAAAAGAATCAAAACATGAAGAAAAATATAAACTCTAACAAAAATACCCCAGCATCTTTTCCCGAATCGATCGCCGATGCAGCTAGCGAGCTATGTAAGTCAATTTTTGACTCCGCATCCCAAGCTACTAAAAACATCGCTCAAACCACTACAGAAGTAGGAATGTTTTTAGGAGATTTTGCCGAAGGCGGTAGCAGACAAGCACAGAAATTATTAGAACAAGCAACAGTAGAAACGGGGCGCACCGTGCAATCTGCCGCACAAAACCCGGTTCTGAAATTTCTGAGCAACGCCTGGGGAGCGGGTTGGTTAAAGACGCTCTTGGGAGAGATCGATACGAAGGAAATGGAAGCAAAAGTCAAAAAGCTCCAGCTAGAATATCCCGAAGAAAGCCCGAATCAAATCGCTCATCGGGTGATGCTCGATAAAGCTTGGGAAGGAGGTAGGGTCGGACTGGTAACTAATATTATTCCCCCCATCGCCGTGGCCATGTTCGGCATAGAATTAGCTGCTACTACTAAAATGCAAGCGGAAATGGTTTATGAAATTGCCGCAGCGTACGGTTTAGACTTGAGCGAGCCGGCAAGGCGAGGAGAAGTTATCGCAATTTTTGGTTTATCCCTGGGAGGAAATACTCTCAAAACCGGTTTGAGCGTTGTCGAAATTATCCCTGGAGTGGGGCCTGTAGTTGCTGCTTCTTCTAATGCCATGATGCTCTATGCTTTGGGCTTTACTGCTTGCCGCTTTTACGAAGCGAAATTAAATAATACTGATTCGGGATTAACTGTGGATGCTTTCTCGAAAGAAACCGAGGGGCAACTAAAATCTGCCCCAGAACAGTTGGCGATAATGGATCGAATCTTAGCTCGAATGCTCTTGGTTAGCTATCCCGAGAAAGCTTGGTCGGATATTTTGCCGGCTTTGCAAACAGTTTCGCCGTCCTCAGCGAAGGATATGGAGAGCCACCTAGAAAGTCCCGAACCTTTGGAGCAACTTCTGGAGCGATTAGAGCCCGAACTGGGGATGTCGGTTTTGGCTCAGTGTTACCGCATTGCTAAATTAAATGGCGTTATTAGCGACGAAGAACGGAAAGTTTTAGAGGCGATCGCTCAAAAGTTCGATATCGATCTCGATGCTTTGGAAAAAGAAAATAGCTAAAGAACAACTAAAAATCAAAAGCTTAGGGTGCCGGGCGCGCACCCTCCACCGCACCAGCTAAAATTGTGGGCAGACTTCGTTAGCTCGATCGTAGTAATCGCTTTAGC
>CALKCV010000347.1 GCA_938083405.1 uncultured Microcoleaceae cyanobacterium
TATGTCAGGGAATTTTACATAGTCATTTAGTTGTTTGCCTAATCTTTTCTCCCGCCAATCTTTTTCTGGTTTAATTACTTCATCTAAGGGCGAAGCAGTTCCCGTCAATCCTTCTATATGAAAGATTAAATCTTCGTAATCTTTATCCGAACGTGGATTGTTGACGGAAGAACTTTCTATGGTTAAAATCTCTCCATTTCCAGTTAAATCTGCAAATTGTTGTCCTGGTAAATAATCGTAGTCTTCGCTAGAGAGAGAAAATAACGGCTTTTTACTCCCTGCCATATTTGGGTTATCAAATACTTCTTTTATCGTACCGTTGGGCACTATGGCAAAGGCATATTTATCCCCCGGTGTCAGGTTAAAAGTTTTAAGGCCTTGGTATTCTCCTTTATTAGCCCAACCGTCAAAATAAGCTCCTTCTGTTGTATCGCTTATCAGGACGCGACCTAGTTCGGAATTACTGAAAGCGCGACGGGTAGCTTCCTTAATAAAATCTTTTTCGCTTTGGAGATTGGATTTCTTAAAATCCTTCAAACTAAAAATAGCTAATTCGCCTTTTTGTCCGGTTCCGTCGTAGAGATAATCTATCTTAATTTCTCCAGTTTCATCTGCTACGAAATAACCAGTATTAAATACTTCTTCGACTTGAAGAAAATCCGAATTTCCTGCACTTCTGGTCTCGATGGCGGATGACTCTATTACTTCGCCAGTCAAATTATCTACTTCTTCGGCGGACGACTTACTCCGAGTGGCGGGCAGAGTTTCGCCCTCCTCGCTGCCGGTCAGATCGGCGTTCGCCCCCTCACTATCTCCCAAGATCGCTAAAGAATAGTCAACGGCCTCTTCCCCGCCGCCGATGTCCGAGGATAAATTGGAGGGAAACTCTGTTATTGGCCGGGGGCTGCCGGGGAATATGGCATCCTTGTCAGTTAGGCCGGGAATCTGGTTCTCCCCTAAACCGCCTTCAAAGTTAATATTGATGTTGCTTTCGTCGATCATCGTTCGTTCCACCCAGTTTGTTATTAATAAGGAATGTTCTTACCAATGGCGAAGAGTCCTTAAAAATGACCTTCTTGAGACCCTTCTATATATCTATTAGGGACGACTTCTGTTTTTTTACGTCTAATACTGCGATTTGTTACAAAACTTTACATTTCCTTTGCTGGAACGGGGAAGTAACAGGCAAGTAAGTAACAGGCCAGTAAGTAACAGGCAAGTAATACCATTTTAATAAAGTTATGACACGAACAAAAATTCTTAAGCCCCCCGCAGATTCGGGGGTTGGGGGGATCGAAGTCTTTCACATCTTTAACTTGCTTGGTATAAGTAACAGGCAAGATGCCTGTTCTACGGAAAGGGTCAATGCTGTAACAGGGAAGTAACAGGCATTCTTCCGCGTTTTACGGGAAATTGGCCTCTGTAGAACGGGCCGGAATGCCCGATCGCTTAATTTGCGTCCATCGCTTGACGAATATCCCTAACTGTAGCGATCAGGATCTCCGCCGCCCGTTCGATCTCCTCATCCGTCGTAAATTTACCGATCCCCATACGCAAAGCCCCGTCCATAGCCTCCTGGGACAAACCCAAAGCTTGTAAAACGTGACTGGGAGACTCAACCCCCGAAGAACAAGCGGCCCCAGTAGAAATAGCGAGGCGATCGCGCACCCTAGCAATTACCGCACTATTAGGAATACCGATAATAGAAACATGAAGATTGCCAGATAAACGAGTAGAACAGGCATCTTGCCTGTTTGGCGCATGCCCCGTAGAACAGGCATCTTGCCTGTTTAGCGCATTCCCCGCATTCCCCGTAGAACAGGCATCTTGCCTGTTTGGCGCATTCCCCGTAGAACAGGCATCTTGCCTGTTTAGCGCATTCCCCGTAGAACAGGCATCTTGCCTATTTAGCGCATTCCCCGTATTTCCCTCACAAAACCCACTCCGTAACTATTCTCGCTTCCCCGTATTTCTCTCACAACAGCCACTCCGTAAATATTCCTGGTTCGTGGTATCCCCGTTAACGATCGAACCGGGAATATTTTCCTGTAAGAGAGTTTGGAGGCGATCGCGACGGGTAGCGATCGCCCTCTCATCCTCCACCATTTCCAAACTCCGCCAACCGCAAGCCTCCCCCAAACCGACAATTCCCGGAACGTCAAGAGTCCCCGATCGCCTCCCCCTCTGGTGTCCCCCGCCAAAAATCATCGCTTGCAGGCTACATCCCTTCCTCACCACCAAAGCCCCCACCCCCTTCGGACCGTATAATTTATGAGCGGAAATAGCCAAAAAAGTAATCCCCCACTCAGCAAAAGCGACCGGCACTTTTCCCACAGCTTGAGAACCATCGCACAGGAAAGGAATATCGTACTTAGCAGCAATCTTTCCCACAATGTCTATAGGGTAAACATTGCCAATTTCGTTATTAGCAGCCATGACGCACAATAGAGAGATGCCAGAAGCACAGACCCTTTCCAAATATTCCAAATCTAATCTGCCGAGTGGGTCAACTTTGAGCTTAACTACTTCTATTAATCCTCGTTTTGCCAAAGTTTCGCAGCAGTCTAAAACTGCCTTATGTTCCACCGGAGAAACCGCAATTTTTTGCTTAGTTCCGTCCGTTAAAACACTGCCTTGAATAGCGAGATTAATGCTTTCTGTAGCGCCGGAAGTAAAAATAATTTCTTTAGAAGAACAGCCAATTAATCGAGCAATTTTATTAGCAGCTTCCTTAACCGCTTTTTCCGCTTCGTCGCCGAAAATATGGTCGATGCTGCTGGCATTGCCGAAAGCGGTCGTCATGTAATATAACATTCGATTTGCCACTCTGGGATCTAGCCTAGTAGTGGAGTTGCAGTCGAGATAGATGGGTTGAAATTTAGTCATTTTATTGAGTTTAAATATATAGCCAATTAAAATTAAAACTCCCCACATCAAAAAAGACGTGGAGAGTTTCAAATATATTTTGATTATCAAATAGTTGAAATCAGCGCAGAAGAGCGATCGCCTTCATACTAGAGACTAAATTCTTATTTCTTCATATCCTTGGCCATTTGCCGGAAAGAATCCATACTGGAGTCGCTGGCACGACGACGAGGAGTCGAGCTAGTTTGAAAAGTGGAACTCTGAGTGAAAGAGGAAGAAGAGGAAGAGGAAGAAGATGGAGTTGTGGGAGTAATGCCGCCACTAATTCCTCCTATTTTCTTCTCCATAGCAGAGATAGACTCTTCTACTTCACCGCTAAGAACGTTCAATTTACCCACAGCTTGGGCATAGCTCTTCTTAACTGACTTTGCAGTCCTCATGTAGTCGATATTGCCCATAGTCTTGGCGCTGTCGTTGTCTAAAAAGTATGCTTGGGCTCTCTGCCTTGGAGCTTTCTGGGGTGCTGGTTCGTTGTTGCTGGATTTTTTGCCGCCAAACAGGCTTTTGATGATTGCTATCATTTACTTTTTATTTCTTTATTAAGCTTTGTAATGTTATGTTAACAACATTAACATATTTTGACAACCCCTCTCATAAATCTTTTTTTTAGATTTTGGATTTTATCGCCCATGGCCCATGGCCCATGGTACGAGTGACAGGGGGTGTATCGGGGGAATGAATTAAGAAACCGGGTTTCAGGGTTCTATATCCCCGCCACAAAACCATCGATTAACCCCGATCGATTAACCACTAACAACTAACAACTAACAATTTTATTTACCAATACAAAAGCGACTAAAAATGCGGTCTAGGACGGATTCAGTTACTCCTTCTCCCGTAACCTCTCCGAGAGCTTGAATTACTCCGCGCAGGTCTATAGTCCAAAAGTCTAAAGGTAACTCATCGCCGATGGCTTTGAGGCAATTTTCCAGAGAAATTAGAGCTTTAGTTAAAGCGGCAGCGTGCCTTTGATTAATAGTAAACTCCAAATTTTCTGCCATAACTGTGCCAGAATTAACAGTTTTAATAATAGCCGTTTCTAATTCGTTAATACCTCGGTCAAAGGCTGCGGCTGTAGGGACAATTGTTGAGAGATTTTCGGGGTAATTTATAGAAGCGATGTTGCATCCGCAAAGCTTCGCTAACGCCCCTTCATCCACCAAATCTATTTTATTAATAATTAAAATAATCGGGCGAGATTTAACCTCTTCGTAAATCTCGGCATCCGCAGCAGTCCAACCGGAACGAGCGTCAATAACAAGTAAGATTAAATCGGCATTTTTAGCAGCACTGCGCGATCGCTCCACCCCGATTTTTTCAACTTTATCCTCAGTCTCCCTAATCCCCGCAGTGTCCAAAACCTGTATTGGGATGCCGCCCACGGCCAACTGAGACTCCACCAAATCCCGGGTAGTGCCCGGAAGGTCCGTAACAATAGCGCGATCGCTGCGACTCCAGGCATTTAACAAACTGGACTTACCCACATTGGGGCGGCCGACAATGGCCGCCTTCAGACCGTTTCTCAATAATTCACCGCGATCGGCAGTAGTTAAAATGCTTGACAAATCCGCCAAAACGTGCTTTAGACTCCCAACAATCTCAGCCTCATCCAAAGGAGGTAAATCCTCCTCAAAGTCAATACGGGCCTCAATTTCTGCTAAAATATCCAAACAACGAGTTCGTAACTGGCGAATAGGGTCGGCCAACTTACCCTGCAAACCGACAAGAGCAGCCCTAGCGGCAGTATCGGACTTCGCCCCAACCAGATCCGCAATACTTTCAGCTTGGGTAAGGTCCAATCGCCCGTTCAAAAAAGCCCGCAGGGTAAACTCTCCAGGTTGAGCCAACCGTGCCCCCGCCTCCAGACAAAGATTTAGCACCTGTTGACAGGGGATAATGCCACCGTGACAGTGGAACTCCACCACATCTTCGCGGGTGTAAGAGCGGGGAGCCTTCATTATTAATAAGAGAGCTTCATCTACTAACTCTTGAGTTTTGGGATGGCGGATATAGCCGTAGAGAATGCGGTGAGTTTCCCAAATTTGATGCCCTGGAGCGTGGAAGAGGGTGCGAGCGACGCTCAGTGCTTCGGAACCCGACACGCGGATGATGCCCACGCTACCTTGTTGGGGGACAATTGCTGTGGCGATCGCTGCTATGGTACTGCCGATGGCCGAGGATTCCGACATATTTTCCCTTTTCTTCTATTTGCATATACCATATTAATATTAAAGAGTCAATCTATCTTAAAGCGGCTGCATTTTTTACAATTGAGTTATAAAAATTAATAAAATATCTACAAAAATTAAAAGCTCGAATTTAATTCCAAATAAAAACAATTAGCTACTAGCAATGAAAATTAGAAACGTAAAAAACCTCATGCTTATTCCGGCGGGCGTGGCAGTAAATATCGAAAATTTAGTAGAAGCTCGGATTAGGCAATTGCGGTACTTACGTCAGCGCTTGAGGCGGTTGCGAGCCAGCAAAGAGCGCATTGCTAGGGGATTAGCCTTAGGAGTTTTTGCGGGATTTTTTCCCCTATTTGGTTTGCAAACAATTCTAGGGTTAGGGTTAGCAACCTTGTTTCGAGGGCATAAACTAACTGCAGTATTAGGGACTTGGGTGAGCAATCCTTTCACTTATGTGCCAATTTATGCTCTAAACTTTCAGGTGGGGCGATGGCTGCTTAATTCCCAAGATGATTTTGTCTTGGATAGCGTAGATTCTATTAGCGAGTTAACGGCAGAGGGGATTCAAGTGGCAATTCCTCTCTTTGTGGGTTGTGCGGTGACGGGTTCGGTTTGCGGGACGATCGCTTATTTTGTCGGGGTAAAGTTTATTAAGCGTTGGCGATCGCGACGGCGGCGGCGCAATTACCAAAAAAGTTAATTTCCCCCCAACCCAATTTCTCCCCAACCCCCAATTCATAATCGACCGAGGTCTTTTCATACTCATAACGAGTTCCTATAAATAGTGTTCGTCAAGCAAAGATCGGAATCTAAGGCAAAGACCTGAAGCAACGCGATCGCTTTGACAGAGAAATTGTTAATCGAAAGCTCGCCCCAGGAAGATAGCGTCGGATTTATGGCCATACCCCCCAGTCCTAGCACCCAGACTGCCAAAATAGTAGAATAAAAGAAACTAGGACTAGGATCGAGAGAGAATAGTTTGAGAAAAAACAACCCTCTCTTAAAATTATTCTGATGAATAGGGGGAAAGCTATGATTGGCCAACTTGTAGATAAGCGTTACCAACTAATTAAAGCAATTGACGAGGGTTTTTGGGGGCAAACATATCTGGCAGAAGATACTAGGCGTCCGGGCTGCCCCCAATGCGTCGTCAAGGGGTTACGTTTGGGTACTCGAAACGTAGAAACCCAACAGACAATTTTCATCTTATTTCAAGAAAAAGCCGAAAAAATTGACAAACTGAGCCAAGACGATCGGATACCGAGTTTATTAGCCTACTTTAAAGAAGATAACAATTTATATTTAGTTGAAGATTACATAGTAGGCGCTCCTTTAACTGCGGAATTAAAACCCGGTAAAACCTTCAGTGAAAAGCAAGTAATCGGGCTGTTAGAAGAAGTATTAGAAATATTAGCTTTCGTTCATAACGAAGGAGTAGTCCACGGTAAAATTAAGCCGGCAAATCTAATCCGGCGATCGTCCGATGGACTATTAGTATTATTAGGGTTGGGCTTGGGGCGAGAAATTGAAGAAATGTCAGTAGAAGAGCCAGAACTTCTAAGCCAAGCCAAGCAGAAAACAGAAGAAAATAAGATCGCAGATACAGCATTTTACAGACCAGAAAAAAATGCCAAAATTAACCCGAACTACAACACGGATATCTATGGAGTAGGCATAATAGCCATTCAAGCTCTTACGGGACTATCTCCAACAGAGCTAACCCAGTTTAAAACAAAAGACACAGGTTCCAAAGTAAAAATACAGTGGCGATCGCGAAGTAGCTGCTCTCCCGAATTGGCAGATATCGTCGATCGAACGATAGATTACCAATCGGAAGAACCCTATAGATCGGCTTCTGAAGTTCTCTCTGCTCTTAAAAAGATAGAGGCATATTCTCAGAAAGTGGTATCGCAGCCCATCGCCACAGAAACAGAAGAAGACGCAAACCTAACAACAAAGCAATTGAGTAAAAACACTAAGCGGGCGGCAGTGGGGTTGCTAGCATTATTGATACTAGGCGGGATAGGCATTTATCTCTGGCAACTCCAAGGCCCTTCAAAAGCCAAAAATCTCTACGCTCGCGGCAAAGAATTAGCCAAACAAGGAGACAAACCAGGAGCGATCGCCTTTTATAACCAAGCGCTAAAGCTCAACCCCAAAGATGCCAAAACCTATTATCAAAGAGCCAATGCCCGCTATCGACAAGGAGAAGTAACAGAGGCTATAGAAGATTTCAGCGAAGCCATTAAAATTGACCCAGAATATGGAGACGCCTACTACAACAGAGGTTTAGCCTACTACGCCCAAGGCAACTATGGAAATGCCATTGCCGATTTCACAAACGTGCTAAAGCTAAATCCCGACGATGCGGATGCCTACTACGAACGAGGCTTAAACTACTATCAAATCCAAGAATACAGTTTGGCCATCGAAGACTACAGCAGTACAATTATGCTACAACCGAACAACGTCAATGCCTACACCAGTCGCGGACTGGCAAAAGCCGCCGCAGGGGATAAACCGGGGTCTCTAGCAGATTATACTGAGGCTCAGAAAATTAACCCCAACGATCCCCTAATATTTTATAACCGAGGTAGAGCGAGGTTTCATCTGGCAGACTATCGCGGAGCCATGCAAGATTACACAAAAGTGCTGGAATTAAAACCCAACTATGCCGACGCTTATGTTAATCGATGCAGCGCTTATCTGAATATGGCAGCCCATACGGAAGCGATCGTCGATTGTACTAAAGCGATCGCTCTTAACCCCAAAGATGAAGGGGCATACAACAATCGCTGTATTGCTTACCTCCACATGGGAGAACATCAAAGAGCGGCACAAGATTGCAGCATCACTATTGGCATGAACCCCACCAGCGCCAAAGCTTACAGCAACCGAGGGCTGGCCCGTTCAAAGAGCGGGGACAAAGCAGGGGCTATAGAAGATTTCAGCGCGGCAATTAGTCTCAGCCCCAGCGACGGAGTAGCCTACAACAATCGAGGTCAAATTTACTCCCAAGAGGGCGAGTATAGCAAAGCAATAGAAGATTTTGCCCAGGCAGTTCGACTCAATGCTAACTATGCCGATGCTTATTTTAATCGGGGCATGGTGCGCGCAAGGCTCGGAGACCAACCGGGAGCCATTAATGACTTGCGCAAAAGCGCTAACCTTTTTCTCGAACAAGGCCGAGCGGAGGATTACCAAAGAGCGCAAAACACCATTAACCAGTTCAATTAACAATGTTCCTAATTAATTAATAATTAATAATTAATAATTATTAATTATTAAGAGGAATTTCCCGTAGTCCCTGTTCCCTGTTCCCCCCTCCCTGTTCCCTGTTCCCTGTTCCCCGTTCCCCGTTCTCTATTAAAACTAAAAATGCACGATCGGAACATGATTGGTCAACTCTTAGATGGACGTTACCGCATTGTCCAAGTTCTCAGTTCGGGAGCTTTTGGACAAACTTATCTAGCTGCAGACACTCGTCGCCCTGGTCATCCTCAATGCGTGGTTAAGCAACTGCGACCCCCCGGTAACACTAAAACTGTTATGAAGAATGCCCACCGTTTATTTAAGCAAGAAGCAGAAATTTTAGAAAGACTGGGAAGACACGAACAGATTCCCTTGTTATTAGCTTATTTTCAAGACGAAAATCAATTTTACCTAGTAGAAGAATTCATTCCTGGCAATCCATTAAATAAGGAGATCGTAGCCGGTAATCCCTGGTCGCAAGAGCAAGTCATTCAACTGTTGTCGCAGCTCTTGGAAATATTAGTTTTTGTCCATTCCCAAGGGGTGATTCATCGGGACGTTAACCCGTCAAATTTAATCCGACGCAAGTCAGACGCTCGATTAGTTTTGATTGACTTCGGTTCTGTAAAAGAAGTCAGAACCCTCATTGCTAATGTCAATGGCGGTATGCCCAGAACAATTGCTGCGGGTACTCCTTCTTATATGCCAGTAGAACAATTCCAAGGCAACCCCCAGTTTAATAGCGATATTTATGCGGTGGGCATTATCGCCATTCAAGCTTTAACCGGTTTGCCCAGTAACGAACTGCCGACATTACAAGATAGCAGTCCTTCTGGTAATGGTGGAATTATTTGGCGACATCTAGCCCGCTGTTCGAGTGGGTTGGCGGATATAATTGACAAAATGGTGGCGCACCACTTTAGCAAGCGCTATCCTTCGGCAGCAGAAGCTTTGAGGACTTTGAGGAAGTTTCAAGGTCGCAATCGGGCGAGCCCGGCAGTAAAAACTCCCGCCCCCCCAAATCGACTGAAGTCGATGGAGTGGAAAAAATGGCTGTCGCTGCTGTTATTGAGTTTCGCTACGATTGGATTTTTGGGGGTGTTGGTGGCATTCCTGAATCTTCTCGATCGTCCCCCATCGGTCAAGGCCGGGGCCTATTACGTTAGCGCTATAGAAAAGTTGAAAAAAGGAGACAGGGAGGGGGCGTTGGTAGGGTTTAATAAGTCTATAGAGCTTAATCCCAGTAATGCTGAGGCTTTTTACGGGCGGGGCAATCTTTATTATCAAGGGGGAGATTATCAGCTGGCGATCGCCGATTATAATAGAGCGATCGCTATTAATCCGAGTTACATGAATGCTTATTTTAACCGAGGGCTGGCTCGCGATAAGGAGGAAGATTACTCCGGCGCGATAGACGATTACTCTAAGGTGCTTGCTTTCGATCCGAAAGATGCTGAAGCTTATTACCAAAGAGGGTTAGTTTACTATAAATTACAAGATTATGGTAAAGCTATAGAAGATTACACGAACGCGATCCGGTTGAAGCCTGAGGATACTAAAGCCTATAACGCTAGGGGTTTGGCTAAAACGGAAGGGGGGGATTTACAGGGTGCTTTGAGCGACTATACTAAGGTTATAAGTCTGGAAAGGGATAATGTGGATGCTTATTATAATCGCGGGAGAAGTCGCTTTTTTCTCGGAGATTACCAAGGCGCGCGGGATGATTATACTAAAGCGATAGAACTAGAGTCGGAAAACGATAAAGCTTATGCCAATCGCTGCAGTACTTATCTGAATTTGGCTGAGTACAAACTAGCCATAACAGATTGTACTCGGGCTCTGACGTTGAACGCGAGAGATGCTGATTCTTATAGTAATAGATGTATTGCTTATACGAATTTGAATCAGTACGAGCGGGCGATCGCAGATTGCACCAGGGCTACAGAAATAGACGACCGACATCATCAAGCTTATAGTAATAGAGGATTGGTTCGGGAGAAGGCAGGAAAGTTACCAGAGGCGATCGAGGATTATACTCAAGCTATAAAGTTAAATCCTAATAATGCCGAGGCTTATGCCAATCGCGCTCAGGTGTACAATCAACAGGGGGATTACCAAAACGCGATCGCCGATTACGTCCAAGCTACTCGGCTCAATCCTAATTATGCGGGAGCTTACTACGGTCGAGGAATGGTGCGCGCTGACCTCGGAGATAAAAAGGGGGCTATTAGCGATTTTGAGAAAGCGGGGAAACTTTATCTGGAACAGGGGCGTTCGGGGGGTTACAAAGACGCTCAATATCAGATAGAGCGCCTCAGGACTCCAGAACAATAAGATGGAGATAAGTAATTCATTATTAATAATTAATTACTTATCTCCATCGCCCATTTTCGATCGACGGCTTACAACCAACAATTAACGACTAACTACTAACAGATCGAGATGAACAATCAAGTTTTAATAATTGGCGGCACGGGCCGCATTGGCACTAGCGTTGCCACCGACATCGCTAACCACACCCAAGCACAAATTACTCTTACCGGTCGCCGCGACCTGAAAAATGAAATATCGGGGTCTAATTTCAGTCTTATTAAATTAGATTTAGCAGATAAACAAGCGATAAAAAATGCTATTGTTTCCTTAAAAGAAAACTCGGACGATCCCTCATCGCCTCCTTTAGTAATTCACTGTGCGGGGCCTTTTTTCCAGCGGGATGCAACAGTTCTGAAAACTTGCATTGAAGAAGGAGTTAATTATATCGATGTCAGCGATAATCGCAAGTTTACCAGCTTGGCTTTAGATTATAGCGATGCGGCGGCTAATGCGGGGATTACTGCTGTTATTAATACGGGCATTTTCCCCGGAATTTCTAACAGTTTAGTCCGCCAATGCGCGGACCAACTCGACGAGGCGGAAAAGATTCATTTAAGTTATGTCGTCGGGGGTTCTGGGGGGGCGGGTTTAACGGTTATGCGCACGACTTTTTTGGGCTTGCAAAATCCTTTTGAGGTCTGGATGGATGGTCAGTGGAAGTCGGTTACGCCTTATAGCGATCGCGAAGTTATCGAATTCCCTCAACCTTACGGCAAAATCGGAGTTTATTGGTTCGATATGCCTGAATGTTTCACCCTCGCTAATGCTTTCCCTGTTAAAAGCGTTATTACTAAATTCGGCAGTTTTCCAGATTATTATAATTATATGACCTGGATAGTTGCTAATTGGTGGCCGTCTAGTTGGTTGCAAAATCCTAAGACTATTGAATTTCTCTCTCAAGTCAGTTATAAAATGACTGAATTTACAGACCGTTTCAGCGGCATCGGCGTCGCAGTTAAATCTAAAGTTAGCGGCTTTAAAGATGGGAAACCTGCGACTTTTTCTTCTAGTTTGCTCCACGAAAATACTGCCATTGCGGCAGGCATCGGTACGGGCACTATTGCGGAATTAATTTTAAGCGGGGAACTGAAGAAACCGGGAGTTTTTCCACCAGAAGAAGTGCTGACTACGGATTTATTCGAGGGAACGATGGAGAGTCGCGGTTTATCTCGAATTAGCGAGGAAAATAGTTTTTTATATCGCCAGAAATAGGCGGCTGTTCGCGATTGAATATTCGTAGCGATCGCTCTTCGCGATTGATTTTCAAAATAGCTTTATTAACATCGCTCTTCGCGATTACTACTTGGTTTAGGGATTTTCAAAATAGCTTTATTAACATCGCTCTTCGCGATTACTACTTGGTTTAGGGATTTTCAAAATAGCTTTATTAACATCGCGAAGAGCGATTACTACAAGCAAGTTAATTGTTAATTATATTGAACTCGATAAATGCGACCGTTAGCTTCTTCAGTAAAGAGCAAACTGCCATCGGGTAAAACTAATACGGACACGGGTCGTCCCCAGGTTCTTGGAACCGAGGCTTCCAGGATAAAACCGGTTAAGAAATCTTCGTAATATCCCAGGGGCCGACCTGTTTCGTTACCGGTGTTATTAAAAGGAACAAAAACAATTTTATAACCCGTTCCGGCGTTGCGATTCCAACTGCCGCGAAATGCTACAAAAGCACCGTTACGATATTTTGCTGGGAAAGTTTCGCCGTCGTAAAATTGCAATCCTAAAGCTGCCGAATGAGATTGAAATAAGACGTCTGGCATTAAAGTTTTTGCTGCTAAATCGGGTTTTTTGCTCCGACCGTTTTCTGTCTGGCGGGGGTCTAATAAATTGGGTTGTAAATAAGCATAAGGCCAGCCGTAAAATTCTCCTTGACGGATGCGAGTTAGATAATCGGGCACTAGATCGTCTCCCAACCCGTCCCGTTCGTTTACTGTTGTATAAAGCTCTCCTGTTTGGGGGTGAAAATCTAAGCCTAAGTTGTCGTGCATTTAAACTTTATTTTCAGTACAGGCAAGATGCCTGTACTACGGGCATTACACCGAGGGCTTTGGATAAATTTAGATGCCGGGCAGCTTACTGGGTTGCGCAAACCGTAGGCAAAGGTTTGTTGTTGGGAACCGTCGAGGTTGATTGTTTGAACGCAAGCGCGGGGGAGGGCTTCTTCGCTAACGTTGGAGGCGGAACCTACGGAAACATATAGCTTTTGTTGGTCTGGAGATATTACTACGTTTCTCGTCCAGTGTTGGTTGTAGCCTCGGCCGGGTAAATCTGCTATTTTTTCTCCAGTACCGACGATCTGTTCTTGACCTTTTTGATAGGGGAAGCGGCGGACTTCGTTGGTATTGCCGAGGAAAAAGTAATTATCTGTGTCTTTGTTTGTGAAGGTCATGCCGAATGGTAGGTTTATATCAAGTCGCAATAAACAACCATAAAAAAATAAAGAGAGGAAAAAGGGTTTGGGCAAGGCAGAACAAGGAGCCCACACATTTCCCTCAATTATTAATTATTAATTATTAATTATTAATTGTTATTAGACCGTTATCGCTGGTGGCGAAGGTTTTTCTAATTTCGGCAATGCCATCGCCGTCGCGATCGCCTAGAAGACGAATTCGATTTTCTCTGGTTTGCGTTACCAAGACGTCGCCACTGGGAGTAAGCGCCAACCAGCGAGGACGATCTAAGTTATCGGCGAAGACGTTGACGCTGAAGCCTGCCGGTACTTTCAGGGTTGGCGATGCGGGAATCTCTGCCACTTGGGGAGAGTTTGAGGCGCTGCGGGTGTGGTATGGTACGGGCAGTTGGGCAACATTAATGCGAATTGGTTGGGGCGAAAGAGTCTGGGTAGCTATGTTTCCACCGCCCGCTGCTAGTTCTTGGGAGTTTTGAGCGTTGGCGTTGGTATCTTTATGGCAGCCGGTTAATGCCAGCAGTAGTAATAGGGGTAAGAATTTTTTCATAGCGCCCATTTTGGTTTTTCCTCGATTAATAGTTGACCCACAAAACTACTATAACCAACTTTTCAAAAACAATGCCACCGTCAGAAACGGTGGCATTGTTGAATGGAACTAGAGACCCGCAGATCGTATTCTCAGAAACCCGGTTTTTAATACAATACCTTCGCCATTTTTCTGTAGGTTGTGCGGACCTTCGTGGAACCCAACAAAATCGTAGTGACAACCAACGATTTTGTTGGGTTTCGCAGGCTTAACCCAACCTACGAATCGTATTTTTTATTTTGGCGAAGGTATT